>JAADIV010000152.1:0-12537 GCA_013151175.1 Deltaproteobacteria bacterium
AAAGGAATATTGCAGTATAAGTCAACTAACCGTTTGGTTATTGATGTTCAGGGGGTTGGTTACGATGTAGCCTTCTGCAAATCAGGCCTGGGGCAGTTACCCGAACTGGGGCAGGAGGTTTTTTTGCATATCTATACCAGTGTGCGGGAAGACGCCATCGCTCTTTACGGTTTTATTGATTCGGCTGAAAAGGAGTTGTTCACTATTCTGCTAGGGGTTTCCGGCGTTGGCCCGAAGCTGGCTCTTAATCTGCTTTCTGCCGCGCCGCCGGCGGCCTTGGCTCGGGCTGTTCTCACCGATGATCTGCATGCCCTGACCAAATTACCCGGCGTTGGTAAAAAAACCGCTGAGCGTCTGTGTCTTGAGTTAAAGGATAAGGTGCAGGCCTTTGCCGATGCCGCGGCCCCGGCTGATACGGTGCTGTCTCCCAAAAATACGGCGGATGAGCGCCTGGCCGGTGATGTTATTTCTGCCCTGGTAAATCTGGGCTATCCGCAGATTAGGGCCAGAGAGGCGTTGGCCAAGGTTATGGAACAGCATCCCCCGGAATTGCCGCCGCTGCCGATTGAAGAGGTATTGCGCTTGACACTGAGGTCTCTGGCTTGAAATACGAAGAACGAATAGTAAGCGCTACTGCCGATGTGCAGGAACTGGCCGGGGAAATATCTCTGCGCCCCCGGTATCTGAAGCATTATATCGGGCAGGAAGCCTTAAAGGAAAATCTGGCCATTGCCTTACAGGCGGCCATGGCCCGTAACGAGCCGGTCGATCATATTCTCTTCCATGGTCTCCCCGGCCTGGGAAAAACAACCCTGGCCTATATTATTGCCAACGAGATGGGGGCTAATATTAAGGTAACCTCCGGGCCTGTCGTGGAAAAGGCCGGTGATCTGGCGGCTATTCTAACCAGCCTGCAGGAGGGAGATGTCCTATTTATTGACGAGATTCACCGCCTGAATCATGTAGTTGAGGAAATTTTATATCCGGCCATGGAAGACTATCAGCTTGATCTGGTCATTGGCCAGGGGCCGGGCGCCAAATCCGTTAAGATGGATCTGCCCCGTTTTACCCTTGTGGGCGCCACAACCAGAACCGGCCTTTTGACCCCGCCGCTTCGGGATCGCTTCGGGGTTATTCTCCGTCTGGAGTATTATTGCCCGGATGAATTGGTGCGGATCGTTAAACGCTCGGCGTCTTTGCTTAACATCTCCATGGATGACTCCGGCGCCGATGAATTGGGCCGCAGGTCACGGGGGACGCCGCGCATCGCCAATCGTCTGCTGAAGAGGGTGCGGGATTATGCCGAGGTGCGGGCCGATGGCCGAATCACCAGGGAGGTGGCTCGTCAGGCCCTAGAGATGCTTAAGGTTGATCCCCTGGGACTTGATGATATGGATTGCCGTATCCTACTTACTATGATTGATAAATTCCAGGGTGGCCCTCTGGGACTTGATACCCTGGCCGCTGCGGTTTGTGAGGAAAAAAATACCCTGGAAGATGTCTATGAACCATTTCTTATTCAGTCCGGTTTTTTGATGAGGACTCCCAGAGGACGTATGGTAACGCCCGCGGCTTATAAACATTTTGGCCGCGTGGCGGGCAGTGAAATGCCGGATATGCCAAGTTTGTTTGCGTAGAAAAGGCGGTGGTCGAGCGGCAGAGACCTGTTTTTTTGTTTTTTTTGCTGATTTTTGCTATGGTGAACAAAATGTTGTTATTAATGGCAATTGTCAGTTTCTTTGGGGTCAAATCATGGCGGATAAATTAACCATTGTTGATATAAAGGGCATGAAGGCGGCTGGTGAGAAGATTACCATGCTCACCGCCTACGATGCCGGTTTTGCCCGGATGCTGGCAGCCGCCGGTATCGATATACTGCTAGTGGGCGACTCTCTTGGCATGGTGGTTCTGGGGTACGATTCCACCGTGCCGGTGACCATGAATGAGATGCTGCACCATGCTGGGGCGGTGCGCCGTGGGGCTCCCGACTCTTTTGTTGTGGGCGATATGCCCTTTATGTCTTACCAATGCGCAATTCCTTCGGCCATTAGAAATGCCGGTCGTTTTATGAAGGAAGCCGGCTGTGATGCCGTAAAACTTGAGGGAGGATTGGAGGTCTGTGAAACGGTAACTGCCATTGAGCGGGCAGGGATCCCGGTTATGGGCCACATAGGACTTACGCCGCAGACGGCGGGGAAATTGGGGGGCTATAAGGTGCAGGGCAGGGATCTTGATTCTGCCCGCAGGCTGTTGGGGATGGCCAGGGGTCTGGAAGAGGCCGGGGCCTTTGCTCTGGTGTTGGAATGTATTCCGGCCGGGTTGGCCGCGCTTATCTCGGAACAGCTGACGATTCCCACGATTGGCATTGGCGCCGGCGTTGGTTGTGACGGTCAGGTTCTGGTTACCCATGACCTTCTGGGGATGTTTGAGAAATTTGTCCCAAGTTTTGTGAAATCCTACGTCAATTTGGCGCCCCAGATTCGCGATGCCGTTCAGGAATACAGGCATGAGGTGCGTGAGGGCCGCTATCCTGATGCTAGCCATAGCTTCAAGATGTCGCTGCCGGTAGAGGACATTCTGGGATAATTTGTAGTTTTACATTTTAAGGCAGGCAGGGAATAAATAAATGGATATAGCAACTATTATTGGCCTTGTGTCAGGAACTATACTGGTTATGGGCGCTATTTTCATGGGCGGTTCATTTATGCTGTTCGTCAATATTCCCTCTATTCTCATCGTTGGCGGCGGCACGGTAGCGACCTTGTTTATCCGTTTCGGGATGGGTGACGTGATCAATTCAGTCAAGGTGGCCATGAACGCCTTTTTCAATCAATTGAGTAATCCGCAGCAGGTTATTGGTGAAATTGTCAATCTTGCCAATATCGCCCGTAAGAATGGTCTCATTGTCCTGGAACAACAGCCCATTGAGGATCCGTTTCTGAAGAAGGCCATCATGTACTGCGTCGATGGGCATGAGGCGGAATTTATCGAAGAGGTCTTGAAGAAGGAGGTCAACCTCACCATTGAGCGGCATGATAATGGCCGAAAGGTGTTTGTCGGTGTTGGTGATGCGGCACCCGCCTTTGGGATGATCGGTACCCTGATCGGCCTGGTGCAGATGTTGTCCAATATGAGTGATCCCGCCTCAATCGGGCCTGCCATGGCAGTTGCTCTTCTCACAACTCTATATGGGGCCTTGGCTGCCAATCTGGTGGCCCTGCCGATTGCCGATAAATTGGCCCTGCGCAGTCAGGAGGAGGAAAGAAACCGCCGTCTGATCGTTGAGGGTGTTTTGGGGATTTTAAAAGGCATTAACCCCAGAGTTATGGAAGAATTTCTTGAGACATTTTTGCCGCCAAAGGATAGAAAAACCGGCGAAAGAAAATAACGGAGCCGAACTATGGCCGATGACGATGAAAAACAGCCGGAATGTCCGCCCGGCGCTCCCATGTGGATGGTTACCTTTGGCGATCTTATGTCGTTATTGCTTACCTTTTTTGTCCTGCTCCTCTCCTTTTCCACCATGAACGCCCCCAAATACAAACAGGTGGCGGGGTCGATGAAGGACGCCTTCGGTATCCAGAAAAAGGTGCATTTTACCGGCAAGCCGGAAGGACAGTTGATGGTATCTCCTGAGTTTCTTTCCACCCCCATGGCTATCAGGGTGCAGAGGGATATAAAGGAGGTGGTGGCCAGGGAGAGCGGCGGCCTGGTGGACGTGGAACAGACCAAGGACGGGGTCGTGGTGCGGGTAAAAGACGCCATGGGATTTGATTTCGGCAAGGCCCAGTTGCGGCCGACGTTTAAGCCCCTGCTAGACAGGATAGGCAAAATTATCAAAAAAACCGGCTCTACCGTTATCGTCAGCGGTCACACGGATAATGTCCCTTTGCGTAAGGGCGGTAAATTCCTCTCCAACTGGGATCTGTCAGCGGCCCGCAGCGTGGCGGTGGTAAATTACTGGGCCGGGCGGTTTCATATCCCTGCTAGTCATATGTCAGCTGTTGGCTATGCCGATGGTAAGCCCCTGGCCAGTAACGATACCGCTAAAGGTCGTTCCCTCAACCGCCGGGTGGAATTTAAGATTAAGGTTAGACAGACGGCTTCTACGTTTGAAGGTTTACGAGAGTTGTTAAAACCGATATCGGTGGCGCCGAAAAAATGAGGATTTTTGGGATATGAAAGTTGCAGAAAAGCGCCGGGCAGTCAGGATTGACAGTCGGGTATTGTTTGCCGTCCGCCAGGTTAGCGATGCTGTGTTCCAGAGAATAAAACAGGACTATAATGACGGTATAAGTCTGTATAACCGGCCGGAAATGGCAGAGGCTCGTTTGTTTGTCGGCGCCGGGGCGGCATTATCAAGATTGAGGGAACGGGACGAAGATATGGCACTCGTTCTCCAACATATTGATGCCAAACTCAATAAACTGCTCAAGGCATCGGATGACCACCATTCGTTAATGGATAAATTGGTCTTGCAAAGGGTTAATCTAGCCGGTAATGGCCTGGCTTTCTGGAGCGGCAAATCTTATGAAAAGGGAGAGATGCTAGAATTTCACATTGTGCTGCCGGCAGATAGCACCTTTATTGATTGTTTCGGAGAGGTAGTGCATTGTACGGCCGAAAAAGTCAACGGCAGTCTCAGGCAAAAGGTCTCATGCCACCTGCGCATGATTACGGAGGATGATCGCGAAGCGTTAATCCAGTTCAATTTTAAACAGCAAAGCCTGGCCTTGCAGCGCCGCCGTATGGAGCAGGAGGGAGACTAGATCGACTTTTATTTACGATGCAGGACGTTGACACCCCTTAAGAGCATTAAGGCGGCCTTTAACTGATTATCGCCTATAGCCTTTGCGCTTTTCCCTTTTGTCGCTAGGCATTTATTATCATTCTTCATATGATGTTTAAGATCTTTTTCCCTTATGAATTGGTGAATATTTCCCTGATTTTCTGCCGCTGTGTTCTGCCGGAGTGGTATGATAAAGTCTGGAGTTATCCCCATTGCCTGTATTGATCTGCCGTTTGGCGTGTAATATCGGGCGGTTGTCAGCCTGATGCCGCCGCCGTTGTTTAAGGGGAATACCGTCTGTACCGAGCCTTTGCCAAAGGTCTGTGTTCCCAGGATCAGGGCCCGTTTATTATCCTGCAGGGCGCCGGCAACGATTTCTGAGGCGCTAGCACTGCCCACATTTACCAGGACAACTATGGGAAAGGCGTATTTAATGCCGCCGCCGTGGGCTCGGTAGATTACGTTCTGGTTTGGCATACGCCCCCTGGTGGAAACAATAATACCCTTGTTCTGGAAGATATTAACAACACTCACCGCCTGCTCAAGCAGACCACCAGGATTGTTCCGCAGATCCAGAACCAGGCCGCGCAGTGGTGATTTTTTACTCAGCTTTTTCAGAGCGGTCAGGGTGTCTATAGTGGTTTTCGCCTGAAAATTGGTTATGCGGATATAACCATATCCGGGCCGCAGCATCCTGGATTTAACGCTGTGCAGCGGGACGGTATCCCGTTTCATGGTGAAATCTCGTATCTCTGTCCAGCCGATCCGGTATATCGACAGGGTAACCTTTGTTCCTTTTTTACCCCGCAAGAGATTCACCGCCTCCATCATGCTTAAATCCTTGGTGTAGGTGCCGTTAATTTTGATTATTTTGTCTCCGGCTTTTATGCCGTGCGTAAAGGCCGGGCTACCTTCTATGGGCGAGACAACGGCCAATATGCCGTTTTTTATGGTTACCTCAATGCCGATGCCGTTAAAACTTCCCTCGGTCTCAGCCTGTAAGTCCCGAAAACCGGCGGCGGTCATATAGGATGAGTGAGGATCAAGCGAGGAGATCATGCCCTTAATTGCCCCTTGAATAACTTCCTGGGGATCAATTTTTTCAACATAGTTTTTTTCTAGTAAATTCAAGATGTTGGCAAAATCATCAAGGCTTTTGTAGGCCGATTGATTCTGCCCTTTGGCCATTACCTGGCTAGGCATGATAAAAATAAGGGTAACAATAATCAGGACTGAATTTATTATTCGTTTCATTTATTTCGTTGGGTTTGATTGTGATTTATCTATCCAGAGCATGGGGTCAAGAGGTCGGGAACGGTGTCTGATCTCAAAATGCAGCTTCGGTGCCGGACTACCTGCGGCGCTTGTGTAGCCAATTGTATCTCCGGCCTTAACACTATCTCCCTTAACTTTCAGAAACCGGCCTATCCCGGCGAGCAGGGTGTAATATTGTTGGCCGTGATCTATTATCAACACCTTACCATACCCGTCCATCCTGGTGGAAAAAATAATTTTACCGGCATAGATGGCCCGGATGGCGATATTTTTATCCGTCACAAAATCCCAACCTGGCGATTGTGTCTGAAGGCCGAATTGGCCGCTCTGACTGCCAAAATAACGGCTTATGCTGCCGGAGACTGGTACCGGTAATCGACCAATTTGAGCGGCAAATCCGGTCGGCGCAGATCTTACGAGCTTTCGCGCGCGGTTTCTTCTGCGTGTCTTCACAAGCCTGGCGTGAATCACCGGAATCTTGTGGCTGTTGATGATCCTCGTTAAATGAAACGCATTTTTGCGCATCTCTGCCAATGCCTGTTGGTAGAGACCTTTCCGCGTCTTTATTTGGGCTAGCAGTCTCTTCCTCTGCTGCCGATTTTTGATTAGCTGCTGCTCCTGATTTTTTTTCTGTTCTATAAGTTTAAGCAGCTTGTTCCGGTTTTGTTCAATGTTTTTGCCCGCTTCAGAGATTAAGTAAAGTTTTGTTATGTAGCGTTCGATATTCTGTTTATCATAGCGAAACATATCCCGAAAATATTCTTGTAAATTCAGCAAATCAGGCATACTTTTGGCGGCCATCAGGGTATTTATCACCGTTACCCCGCCCATTTTGTAAAAGGCGGCAAGTCTTTTTTTTATATGTGATTCCTGCTTATTTTTTTCTTTTATAATTATATCTGCTTTCTGCCGCTGTTTCTGGAGGTCTTTCTCCTGCCGCGAGAGATTTTGTTGCACGGCTTGTAAATTTTTCTGTTCCAGGCCAAGTATTTTATCCAGGTTTTTTAACTCCTGCTTCACATTAAATTCTTTGGTTGTATTTTTCTCGACCTTCTCATGCTGTTGAGATATCGCCTGCTTAATTCTTGAAAGTTTGGATTTTTGGCTGAGCCTGAAGGCCATGGACGGGGTGGCGGTTACTACTAGCAGACCAAAATACAACAGAAGCAGCACCCGCCAAAGATGGCAGCCGGCGGGGTGTTTTTGGGAAGACCTTTTCATTCGCTTAAAAACGCAGAAATTTTCTGATCGAGATGATGCTGCCGGTGGTGCAGAGCAGGATACTGATGATGAGTATGGCGGCGGTCGTAGGAGGTGGCAGGAATGAAAAGTGGATAATGCTCATTAAGCCCGGCCCTGTGAAGCGTGACCTTATATAGTTAAAGAGAAAATACAGGCATAACAGGCCAATCCCTGAACCAATTACTCCCTGCAAAAGCCCCTCAATGATAAGGGGCATTTGCAGGTAGCTTTTGGATGCCCCCAATATGTGGAGGATTTCCAACTCGTCATTTCTTGAAACTACGGTCAGGCGGATAGTGCTGGAAACCATGAATGTGGCGGTTAGCACCAGAAGCCCGCCGCTTAAGAGAACAATAAGTCTGATAAGCTGGGTAAAATAGCTCAACCGCTCGATCCATTTGTGGCCGTACTGTACTTTTTGCGCTCCCGGCAGGGTGGCAAGAAAATCGGAAAATCGTTTGATCTTCGCCAGAGATACCAGGTCTCTGGCTGGATATACCTCAATGGATGGCGGCAGGAAACCGGCGGTGAGATCATCGAGAACATCGCCGTCTTTACCAAGCTGTTGGCGGAGTTGCCGCAGGGCATCGTTTCTTGTTTTGAATATTATTTTGTCAACTTTGTTGAAACTTTTAATTTTTTGGATGTATTGCGGTTGGGCCGCCGCCGGGATATCGTTATTCAGGTAAATAATCAGGCGGATATTTTTGCTGATTTGCCCCCCCGCTTGTTTGAGATTAAGAAAAATCAGGAAGAAAAAAGAGAACATTAACACCGACAAACTGACGGTAATGAGGGTCATAAGCTGAGTCCCCCAGGTATGTTTCAGGTTTCTGGCGGTCTGGACTATAATCGAGGACAGGTGCAAGTTCATTCTCCTGTTGCCGTCTTTGGCGTGGCCTGGTCTTTAAAGACGAACTGGCCTTGAGATAATTCCAGGGTCTGGGCGGGATAACTTTTGTATAATACTGGGTCGTGGGTCGCGATAATAAGAGTTGTGCCGGCCCGGTTCAGTTGCGCGAAAAGTTTTATTACCAGGTCGGAATTTTCCCGGTCAAGATTCCCTGTCGGTTCATCGGCCAGGAGAATTGGCGGGTAGTTGGCTGCGGCTCTGGCAATGGCTACCCGCTGTTGCTCTCCTCTTGACAATTTATCGGGTTTAATGTCAGCTTTACCATGCAGATTAAGCGTATCCAGAAGATAATTTATGCGATCCCTTATTGTCTTTGGCGGGGTAAAGGTGATCTCCATGGGCATGGCGATATTTTGATACACCGTTAATTTTGGCAGCAGCTTGAAGTCCTGGTAGGCCATGCCTATTTTTTGCCGTACTAACTGCATATTCTTTAAGCTTATTCTGCCAAGATCATGGCCGGCCACTTCGATCAGCCCCTTTGTCGGTTGCTCCATGGCGCAGATTAGTTTCAGCAGGGTGGTCTTGCCGGCCCCGCTCATACCGGTGAGGAAAACAATCTCACCTGGTTTTATGGCGAGTGAGACGTCACGCAGAGCAATAACGTCAGGGGGATATATCTTGTTTACCTTGATAAACTCAATAATTGCGGTTTTACTCTGTTGTACGTTCATGCGTTTTCAGGAAGATTGATGGTTTACGCGGCAAGCTAATCCCCGTCATTATAGCAAACGGGCAAAAAATGGCACTTTTTTTATGGATATTGTCTGGAAAAGGTCGTAATATCTGGAAATTATAGATTGCATATCCGCCCAACAGGTAAATAAAAAAGAATGTAGGGGCGGGTTTCAAACCCGCCCAAAATAGGTGCAGTTCATAGGGCAGATACAGGATCTGCCCCTACAGGTAAATAAAAAATGAATGTAGGGGCGGGTTTCAAACCCGCCCAACTAAAATATGGAAAATAATTTTGCCGGTATAGTTGGTAAATGTGCCAGAATGCGGGAACTCTTCCGGCTCATTGCCAAGGTGGCGGATACGGATACCACTGTTTTGGTACAGGGTGAGTCTGGTACCGGCAAGGAACTTGTGTCACGGGCCATCCATGCCGGGGGGCCGCGCGGCGGGCATCTCTTTGTGCCGGTTAATTGTGGCGCTATTCCCTCTGAACTTTTGGAAAGTGAGCTTTTCGGCCATGAAAAGGGCGCTTTTACCCACGCCATCAGAACCAGGATAGGACGCTTTGAAATGGCGCATGGCGGCACCGTCTTTCTTGATGAAATTGCGGAGATGAGTCCCATGCTGCAGGTAAAATTACTCCGGGTTTTGCAGGAGCATGAGTTTGAACGGGTTGGCGGCACCCAGACAATCAAACCTGATTTCAGGGTGATTGCCGCGACCAATCAGAATCTTGAAGAGGCGGTAAAGACCGGCAAATTTCGTGAAGATCTCTTCTACCGCTTAAATGTGATTCCGGTTACGGCCCCGCCTCTGCGGGAAAAGCCGGCGGATATCCCCCTCCTGGTTGAGCATTTTATCGGTCTATTCAATGAAACGAAGCGCCGGGCGATTAGCGGCATCTCGGCCGGCGCTATGGAGTATCTGATCCGTTATGATTGGCCCGGTAATGTCCGGGAGTTGGAGAATATAATTGAACGAATGGTTATTCTCGCCGAGGATGATGAGATATCCGTTGCCGATTTGCCCGACAAAATCACCGCAACGCGGGGCGGCGGTCGTTCGGCGGCCGGGGAAATTCCTGCCCAGGGTTTCGTTCTACAGCGGGCGGTTGCCGACTTCGAGAGAGAGATAATTATTCAGGCCCTGAATCAGACCGGTTGGATAAAAAATCAGGCGGCCAAACTGCTCAATGTCAACCGCACCACCCTGATAGAAAAAATGAGGCGCTACGAACTGGTTAAACCTGATGTAAAAATGTAACTATCCAATACCCCGAAATCCTTAACTATAGTGGTTAGCTCTTGTTATATCACGAAAAACATAGATACGATTTTGTGCGGCGCCGGTTCGCCCGCAGTCGCTGTCTGGCGCCGGCGGGACTGTTTTATTCTGCTCACCGGCATATTTCTGGCCGGTCTCAGCCTTCCCGCCATATCTGCGGCCTCTGGAGTTAATTCCGCCAAGGCTCAAAAGGATGTTCCCTGGTTATTGAAAAAAGCGAAGACCGCCTTGCAAAAGGGCAAGTTGGCGGATGCCGCCACGGCCTTCTATGAAATCTACTTAAATTTCCCCGCTGCCAAAGCGGCAGATAATGCCCTGTGGCAGACCGCGAAGTTAAGAGAAAAAATAGCTGTCAATCAGCGTCACGCCGATTTTGATAAGGTCAGAGCCCTTTTCCAGAGCTATATCAATAATTTCCCCAAATCTGCCAGAATTCCGGAGGCCTATCTTGGCCTGGCTCTTTCCTATTACCATATGCGTTTTTACATAGAGGCCTCGAATTATTTAAAATTATTCATTGAGGAATATCCGTCTTCGCCGTTACTTTTGCAAGCCAAAAAACTACAGGGTGAAACCCTGATGAAAACCGGCCGGGAGGCAGAGGCGGAAAAGTTGTTCCAGGCGATGTTGAAAGATAAAAAAAAGGCCAATCGTACGGCCGGTAACATAGCGATGGGTGATTTACGCTATGTTCAGGGTCGGTATCGTCTGGCCAAAAATTTTTACCAGATGGTTATTTTGGGACAGCCAAATTACTATCTTATGGATCCGGAAATTCTCCGCAAGGCCGGAATGGCCGATCTTAAATTTGGTAAGATTGCTAGAGGGCGGCAGGAATTGTATCATTATTTAAGTCTTGAACGGGGAGCCAGTCACCGGGATGAGGTTCTGGCTGCTCTCGCTAATTCATATTATTTGTCCGGCGCTTACCAAATGGCTAATACTCTGTTTGAGCAGGTGATAAAAGATGGCGCTCCCGGCACACGGGCGGTATTGCTAGCCAATTTAAGACTGGCACAGTACAATGACGGCCCTGCCTTTAAAAAATCCAAGTGGAGCAGGCCGCAGGATCTCGCCGATGTCAGTGGCGATGAGCCGTATCTGGCGGTTCTTAACGGCCATCACAACGGTTTCATGGCTCAGGAAGCGAGGTACGGGCTGTTCATGCGTTATAAGGCGCGTAAAGACCTGGCCGATGCCTACGATATTGGCCGCAGCTTTCTGCGTAATTCAGCGGCTCAGCGTGGCGGTAGTCTGGAGAATAAAAGGGTTGGCAATATTTTGCTGTACCTGGCCCAGGAATTTCTCCGGGCTAAAAAATACCAGAAAATTTATGACCTTTATTTCGTTGATTATCGCCATGTAAATGACTTCCCCGACGGCCGCCTCCTCTATATGGTGGGGCAGGCCATGGAAGCGTTGGGACTGTACAACCAGGCCGCAGTGGTTTATTATCGGGCTTTGAAGTGGCCGCTTGCCGATAAGGACAGGGCCGATTTATATTTCCGGCGGGCCGGTGTCTATCTGATTCTGAAGAATTATGCGGCGGCCGACCGCCTCCTGACCTGGCTCAGAAAACTTTATAAAGGCACCGGCAGGATTGGCGAGGTATTTTTTTACAGCGGCCGTTTGGCGGCGGCTAAAGATGATAACAAGAGCGCTATGGATTATTATCAACAGGCTGTTTTTTCTCTCAAATCCCCGGCTCTGATGCCTGAATATGCCGGCCACGCCATGGGTATGGCGCTAAAATTGGGCCTTGGCGGCAGGGCTTATGATATATGGCGTGAAGCTGGAAAGGTAGGAGGTATTAAGCCGGCGGCTTATCAGAATTGGGCCGTTCGCGTCGGTGATGTCCTGCGGCAGACAGGTCTCTGGGATAAAGCCGCTAAAATTTACAAAGCCGGGCTAGCCGGGGACTTGCCGGCAAAAGGCAGGCAGGCGCAGTTGTGTAATTTATACCTTGGCGATACCTTGCTGGCTCTTGGCAATAAAACGGCCGCAGTTACCAGTTATAAAAAAGCTGCAGCCGGCGGGGATGCGGATATTATAGAGTTGGCAAAGGAGCGTCTGCGCCAGAATGATATGGCCGCCCAACTCAGAGAACTGAAAAAGGCTGTTGGAAAATAAAGGTGCCGAAAAAAAAATCACATATCCTGATTGTTGAAGATGATCGGGAGATACGGATTTCAATGTTTGAGGCATTGAACCGGCATTATATGGTGTCGGTGGCTGAAAATGGGTTCATGGCCCTGGAAATCGTTCATAAGGATTCAATCGATCTGGTGATTTCTGATATCCGTATGCCGGAAATGGATGGTCTTGAACTTTTGCAGAAGTTGCGGTTGTCCATGCC
>JAADIV010000152.1:12574-15283 GCA_013151175.1 Deltaproteobacteria bacterium
TGCTAGCGTGGATACGGCTGTGGAAGCCATGAAGAAGGGGGCGTTTGATTATATTCTTAAGCCCTTTCCTCTTGAAGTAATTACGGAAACGGCCAGGCGGGCTCTGGAGACGGCGTGCCAACAGAACGCGGCGGCGGTGCCGGGGTTTAAGCTGCCGGGCGTGAAGCATGGTAAATCAGGAGACGGTGCTGCTAAACCGGTTATCGGCAAGGATCCAGCCTGGCTGGCAGTAATCAGGAAGGCCAGGGCTGTAGCTTCCAGTACGGCGACGGTTTTGGTTCAGGGTGAGTCTGGCACGGGCAAGGAGGTATTGGCCCGCTTTATTCACCGGGAAAGTGACCGCCGCGAGGAGCCTTTTGCAGCCCTGAATTGCGCCGCTCTGCCTGAGGGGCTGCTTGAAAGTGAACTGTTTGGCCATGAGCGCGGGGCCTTTACCGGCGCTGTTGCCGCCAAAAAGGGAAAATTCGAGTTGGCCAATGGTGGTACGCTGCTGTTGGACGAAATAGGTGAGATACCTCTGCACTTACAGGCCAAGCTACTCCGGGTGCTGCAGGAGGAAGAGGTTGACCGCTTAGGCGGCAAGACCCCGATAAAATTTAACATCCATGTAATTGCCACCACCAACCGGGATTTGCGTGAGGCCGTGGAAAATGGTGAGTTTCGGCAGGATCTGTTTTACCGGCTGAATGTTATACCCCTGCAGCTTCCCGCCTTAAGAGAGAGGCCGGGCGATGTTTTGGCCCTGGCGGAGTATTTTAGCAACAGTTACGCGGGGCGCTATAAAAAGCCGGTAAAGGAAATTGCTGCGGCCGCCAGGCGGCGTCTTTTGGCCTATGCGTGGCCTGGCAATGTCCGGGAACTGGAAAATATGTTTGAACGGGCTGTTCTGCTAAGTAACGGGCCGCAGCTTGAACCCTGGGATTTATGGGATGAGGAGGCCCCGGCTGGGGTTGCGACCGGCCCGGTGTTGCCGGTCGATGATCTGCCCGGTAATGAGGAATCAGTCAGCCCGGCCGCAGCGCTGTCCTATGTAGATGCCAGCGGTGAGATGCTGTCCCTGCATGAGGCAGAGCGTCAAATGATTATACAGGCCTTGCAGAAAACTGACAATAACCGCACTCACGCGGCCCGGATATTAGGCATAAGTGTCAGAACCCTGCGCAATAAATTGCATGAATATCGCAGCAACGGCCTTTTGGCCTGACGTCCTTTTACGATAAGGTTACAGCGATACCATATTGTAACCTCCTGAAAATAATCGCTTTTACCTACCAAAATTATATAGTTTCGCCATTCCTGCTATTCTCTCTACGAAAAAAAACCGTATATTTTTTGCTGTTAAGAAAATTGCGGCATCTATTTTGCATCAGGAAGAGACGTAGATGGGGCGTGTCCATGGATGCAGATATGGGGTAGATACGGGATCTACCCATCCGGAATCCGCCCTTCTGCTCTTCCGGAGGTAAAAAAATGTCATTCACCGACAAATTATTTGGTCAAACACTTAATATTGGCGCCCAGGCGCTTAATCTTCGTATGGCCAAGCAGGGGCTTATCCAGTCCAATATCGCCAATATAGAGACTCCCGGCTATAACCAGCAGGATTTTTCCTTTAGTGATGCCATGCGGAGCGCCATGCAGGACCAGGGGCAATTAGCCAGAACCAATAGTAAACATATCCCTCTTGACCCAATGGATATCAGTGAGAACATCTCTTTTTCCGGCGAAAAGCGTCCCGTTGATCTTGATGAGGAGATGCTTAACCTCTCACAGAATCAGTTGATGTACAGGGTAACGGCAAAGATCATTGCCAAGCAGTTTGACGGGCTGAAATATGCCATAAATGAGGGAGGGAGGTAAGATATGGATTTTATGACCGCAATGAAAATTAGCGGCTCGGCCCTCAAGGCTGAGCGCAGCCGGATAAATATTGCCTCAATGAATATGGCCAATGCCAATACGACCCGCACCATTGAGGGCGGCCCGTATCGCGCCAAATCGGTGGTATTTGCCGCCAAGCCGTTGGATGGTAGTTTTCAGGATGTCTATAATGGGGTGGCGGATAAACTGAGAACCGTTGAGGTTGGTATTGTGGAGGATAAAACGCCTTTTAAGGAGGTTTATGATCCATCGCATCCCGATGCCGATAAAAACGGTATGGTGAAGATGCCCAACGTGAATATGGCGGAACAGATGGTGGACATGATGAGCGCCCGCCGTGATTTTGATGCCAATGTGGCGGCCCTGGATGCCATTAAGGCCATGGCCCTGCGGGCCTTGGATATAGCAAAATAGCTAGCAAATTTACCACAGATGGGGGAAAATTATGGATAAATTAGGGCTTATGCCAGTGCCGAGGGCGGGGACTCAGGCCGCCGGTATATCGGTCAATAAGGTGAAGAGTGCGGAGGGCAGCGGTTTTGGTGACATCCTGAAGGAATCAGTACAGGCGGTTAACGGCGAGATGCAGAACGCCTCTTCACTTTCTAAAGGCTTGATGGCCGGTGAGCATTCCAATATTCAGGAAACCATGATCGCCATGGAGAAGGCAAGTATTTCATTTCATATGTTGACCAGGGTGCAGGGCAAGGTTATAGACGCCTACAAAGAAATTATGAGGATGCAGCTATAGGTGGCAGGTGTAGGGGCGGGTTTTAAACCCGCCCATGGTGGGGTGCCCGGTGCTTTAGGGCGGGTTTAAAACCCGCC
>JAADIV010000152.1:15297-16656 GCA_013151175.1 Deltaproteobacteria bacterium
AGCCAGGGGCCAGAATATAAGGTGTAGGTGCAGACCTGTGTGTCTGCCCAATTAAGGAAAAGGAGAAATAATGGCCAGTCCCCAGGAGATGTTTGAACAGATACTCGCTATAATGAAGGAGTTAAGCCCCCTGCAGAAAATGGTTAGCGGGGTGGTTCTGGCCGCGCTTATCATCGGTCTGACAACGCTTGCCACTAAGGATAGTGTTACCAATTACGGGGTATTGTTCAGTTCTTTGAGTGAATCTGACGCCGCCGATGTGGTCGCTAAACTAAAGGAAAAGCGGGTGCCGTATAAGTTGGCGATGAACGGCTCGGNNATTAAGGTGCCGTCAGACAAGGTTCTGGATACTCGCTTGTCTCTGGCGGGGGATGGTCTGCCGCGCGGCGGCGGGGTGGGTTTTGAAATCTTTGACCGTTCAAATCTTGGGGTTACTGATTTTGTGCAGAGATTGAATTATCAGCGGGCCTTGCAGGGCGAATTGGCCCGCACTATCCGGCAGTTTCAGCAGGTGCGGGATGCCAGGGTACACATAGCGGCCCCCAAGGACTCGGTATTTGTGGAAGACCAACGGCCGCCGTCCGCTGCGGTTAGTTTGACCATGCGCGGCCGCAATAAACTGAATAAAACTCAGATTCAGGCCATTGTTAACCTGGTTAGCTGCGCGGTATCCGGTCTTGATGAAGAACACATTACGGTGGTTGATACCGCCGGTCATCTGTTATTCCGCAAGCGGGGAAACGGCCCTGGTATGTTGTCATCCAATCAGTTGGAGTATCAGTTGAAACTGGAGAGTAGTCTGAGGAATAAATTAGAGTCCATGTTTGAGGAGGTTGTCGGAGCAGGCAAGGTGAGCGCCAGGGTATCCGCCTCTCTGGGATTTAATCAGGTGGACAGTACCGAGGAGTTATATGATCCTGAGGGTCAGGTAATCAGAAGTGAGGAACTTGTGAATGACAGCAGCAGTCAGGGGGGTGCTCAGGCTAAAGGAATTCCTGGAGTAAAGGGGAATCTTGCCTCTTTTGCCGGTAATGGATCGGGGGCATCTAAAGGGCAGGGCGGCGGCAATCAACGCAATACGGTGACCAGAAATTATGAAATAAGTAAGACCGTCAAGCACATAAAGGAGGCGGTGGGATTTATAAAGAAAATGTCTGTTGCGGTCATGGTGGACGGCACATACAAAAAGGTCGTTGACAAGAACGGCAAAACAACAATAAAATATGTACCAAGATCGGCGGAGGAGCTGAAGCGTTTCACGCAAATGGCGCAGAACGCGGTGGGATTCGATGCTGACCGTGGTGATTCGCTGGAGGTGGTTAGTATGCCGTTTTCGCTGTCTGCGGTTCCGGTGACGGT
>JAADIV010000118.1 GCA_013151175.1 Deltaproteobacteria bacterium
TAAAACGGGTTGCCGCTCAGGGCCTGAATAATGGTATAGCCGTGGGCTTGTGGTTTCTGCATCATCTCAAACTGCACGGGAAAGACCCCGGCTAACGGGTATTTATCTCCATCAACCTCCAGACTCTCCCCCAAATATATCAGGCCGCCGCATTCTGCGTAAACGGGTAAGCCTTGTTCGATGGCGTCCTTTACCGAATATCGGAAAGAGGTGTTGGCCGCCAATTCTCTCACACTGGTCTCAGGGAAGCCGCCGCCGATATAGAGGCCGTCAATCTCCGGCAATGCCCGCATCGTCAAGGCATTAATTTCTACCAAATTCGCGCCGCATAATTCCAGGGCTCGTAAATTTTCGGGATAATAGAACTGAAAAGCCGCATCTCTAATTACCCCTATCGTAACTGCCGTAGTTGCGGCCCCACAATCAGGCCGTATATCGTGAATACCGGCTTTACGGTCAGTAGTAGGAATGGGCCTGGCCAGTTCTGCTACAAGCCCCAGATCTACATGTTCCCCAATGAGCCGGGCTAAAGAATGTATAGCCTCCGGCGCTCCAGCAAATTCAGGACAGGGGGTAATGCCGATATGACGTTGGGGGAAAATATCCCTCTCCAGACGGGGAATGGCGCCCACGACCTTAACATCGGTGTAATACTCCACCGCCTGGCGCACCACCCTTTCGTGGCGGGCAGAGCCAATACGATTCAGAACCACAGCCAGGATGTCAATATTAGCGCCCAACTGTTGGCAGCCAAGAACCATAGCCGCCACTGTCCTTGTCGTCTTGGTACAATCGATGGACAGCAGAACCGGCACCTCTAGCATGGCCGCCAATTCCGCAGTGCTGTAACTGCCGGCCATGTCCACCCCGTCAAACAGGCCGCGGTTACCCTCCACGACAGCCAGATTTTTACCACGGCTATGTTCGCGGAAAGATTGTTTGATAACAGCCGCCGGCATCAAGTATGGATCAAGGTTGTGGCACTCGTTACCCGCCGCCATTTGCAGCCAGCCGGCATCGATATAATCCGGGCCTTTCTTGAAGGGCGCGATCCGCAGGCCCTGTTCCGCCAAAGCCGCAGTTATGCCGACGGCCACTACGCTCTTGCCGGAGCCGCCGCTGAGTCCCGCCACCAACAGACCCTTAGGCTCAGTTTTGAGATTATTTATCATCATGATTCCGTTATACCGCAATTTATCCCGGCTATGACCTTGATAAATTACAGTGCTATGCTTATCTGTAACCCTACTTGAAGACGCAACAGAAAATCTATGTAAGAGGAATAAACAATGTCTAAGCAAAATTTGCAAGAGGATCTGGCGGATGTAATTGCCAAACTTGAAGAGGACTGCCAGGAAACACCGGAGTCAGTCCGGGCGCATCACCACCTGGGCCTGGTATATCGTAAGACCGGGCGTCTTGCCGATGCCGTACGGGAATTGCAGCGCACTATTGAAATAGACGATCAAAACGCCGATGCCTATGTTAATCTTGGAGCCATATATTTTGAAATGGGTGAGCTTGACAAAGCCATGGATCTCAACAAAAAAGCCCTGCTTCAGTTGGTCAAACCGGCCCAGGCCCATGTCAATATCGGTCTAATTCACCAACATCGGGGCGAAATAACAGAAGCAATAAATTCATATATTAAGGCCACGGTTCACGACCCCGGATTTGCTATGGCCTGGGTAAATCTGGCCTCAAGCCAAATTATGGCTGAAGATTATCCCGCCGCTCTGGCCGCAGGCCGCAAGGCAGTTGAGCTTGAGCCTGAGTTTGCCATGGGACATAATAACCTGGCAGTTGCCCTGTATTTCAATAAAGATTACCCGGAAGCGAAAAAGGAAC
Organism: Deltaproteobacteria bacterium; assembly: GCA_013151175.1. GTDB lineage: Bacteria > Desulfobacterota > Desulfobulbia > Desulfobulbales > VMSU01 > JAADIV01. The sequence goes on from JAADIV010000118.1 coordinate 1,849, forward strand.
TGGAAAAGGCCATAGCTCTTGGCTATACGCCGGAGCGTAAATTTATCGAAGCCCTAGACAAAGAAGTGAAATGAGTAGAGCAGATAACACGAAAATCAGGCCATGGTGCCCATTCTGCGGCCAGAATATATCCCCGCCTGTTGAGCCGAGACAGCGTAAAATGGATGAATTTAAGCTCGGCCAATGTCAATGCGGCGCGGTATATGTCAGTGACCAGACCGGCCACAATGTCGGAGCCGCCATGGTTGAATGTCTGGTACATGCCTGCGATGACAATTGGGACTTTGCCTGGGATCTTGACGCCGATGAGGATTATCTCACCGGCCGTCTCGATAATTACGATGAAATCACTCACCAGATTGTCGAGACCAGAAATCTCAATGGCCGGGCCGTAAGGGGTGTCTTGTATTTTGTCCGGGTAAACCGCGATGTTAAAGAGTTATCCACTAAAATAGGCAATAAGAAAGACCTGACAACCGCTTCTCCGGTACAAATTCCGGTCATGGAGATATTGCGTGATCCGGGCCGGGAAAAGCGGCGAGCTACTAAAAAGATGGTGCAAGAGCTGGCCGAGGCGGAAGACATCGCGGCTCTGGTAGATCTATGTTTTGACGATAAACGTACCATCCGCTTCCTGCAGCGGTTGCTTTATGAGCCGGATTATGATAAGCGAATGCGTTATACCGATACAATGGCCAAGGTCTGTGGCCGCTACTCAACCAGAAATCCGGGGGCGGTAAGTGACATTTTGCATCGTCTGTACGATGCCTGCTCCGATTCCGCTGCCAGCCACTGGGGGCTTGTTGAGGCCATTGGTGCCATTATTGCCGAGCGCACCGATATATTTGGTGCCTTTGCCAGGCATCTGCTGATGTATCGCAATGTTCCGGCTACCAGGGTATCGGTTCTATGGGCGCTCGCCGAAATTGCCCGCCACCAACCGGGCATAATTCGTGATGCCCCTTTTTACAGCCTCTTTAATATGTTAAAGCACCAGGATCCGGCGACCAGGGGACATGCGGCCCTGTTATTTGGTTTGATTAAGGCCGATGAAGTAAAGGGGCAAATGCAGGAGTTGCTTAATGACCAGTCTATTATAACCGTCTATCATGATGGCCGTCCGCAGACAGTAAGCGTAGGACGACTCGCTCAAGAGGCCTTGGATAGAATAGAAGTTAGCGGTACGACAACGATCGTATGCGAAGGAGAAAATAATGAAGCAAGATAAAGAGACTAGCCTTAGCGGGTTTCCTGAAATTAAAGAAGAAGAGGCCGAAAAGAGCCAGGCCCAGTTGGATTATGAGCAGGGGATGTCATTTTTAAACGATAAGGAAGAAACTCAGGCTGCGGCCGCCTTCCATAATGCCATTGTTGGTTTTGAACAGGATAAAGACGAGAAGGGCATCGCCAACGCCGCCGTGCGTCTGGCAGATATTTGCTTTAAAAAGCATGATTTTGTCAAGGCCATGAACTTCTGCGGACGAGCTTATGATATATGTAGTGCCGGCGATGACACCTTCTCTCTGATCTGCATCAAGGAGACACAAGCCAAAATTTACAGTCAGTGGGGGAAATATAAAGAAGCAGTGCGGCTTTATATTGAGTTAGTAGCGGATTACAATGACACCCGTAATCCCCAGGGCGCTGTTAACAGCCTGGAGACCTTGGCGGAGCTCTACCTTAAGGGTAAAGAAAAGGATAAGGCTGCCGACTGCTACAAGACCATCGCTAGCATTCATAAATCCTTTAAACATGTTACTTATTACGGCCGTTATCTGAAAAAGGCGGAAAGTTTGCTGAAAGAGTAAAAATAAAGGCTAATTTTCGAGCAGGACACAAAAAAGGCAGCGATTTGATCGCTGCCTTTTTTGTGCACTTGGCTTAATAATAAAAGCTTATTAATGCCAGTTACTAATGCCAAAGCTTAAGCTGTCCGATGCTCTTCGTCCTTGACCCTGTTTGGCAGGGCGTACATCGTTGTACTTCCACTTGACCAGAAAACCATCTTGCCTTGTTTAACCAGACCATTGGCAACATTTTTAATCGCCCGCGGCTTGGTCTCAGGATCACAGGCATAGAAATCCTTAATATAAAGCTGTGGTTTCGGAGATTTAGCAGCCTTGGCCAATATTGCTTCTTCCAGTTCTTCAGTACTTAAAGCCATTTGCATATACTCCTAAAGTTATCCCTATAAAGAATTTGAGGCAGCCATTAAGCTGCCTCAAATTCATAGGATTTATTTAATGTGTTTGGTGAACTTGAACTGGGTAGTACATCTCCAGGTATCATAAGCGAGACGATAATCGTCAATACTCTTGATAGTGAAGGGGATATCACATATTTCAAAGAACTTCTCCCAGCCAATTCTCTCAGCCCACTCACCAATACGCTCATACTTCCGGGCATTCTTGGCATACACCTCAACGATGTGTTTAACCACCGAGGTAACTTCAGGCCAACGCGGCGGATTGTTGGGCAGGAAGGGGATAACCAACTTGGAGAATTTTGGCGCACTCCTGGCATTAGAGACCTTGCCGCCAACCAGAATGGCAATACCGTCACCATCGGGATCGGCAAGCGGCATAGCCGGACACATGGTGTAGCAATTACCGCAGAACATACAACGCTCGGCGTTAACTGTAACGGATTTGATCTCTTCACCCTTGCTGTTCGTTGCCTTTTTGGGTTTAACCGCTCCCAAAGGACAGGCGGAAATAGCAAGAGGAAGCTCACAAAGCCCGCTGATGGCGTCATGATCAACCATCGGCGGCTTACGATGAATACCAAGAACGGCGATATCAGAGGCATGAACGGCACCACACATATTCAGGCAACAGGCCAGAGCAACTCTAATCTGGGCCGGCAACTTCATGGAGGTGAAGTATTCAAAAAGCTCATCCATGACCGCCTTAACTACGCCGGAGGCATCAGTGGCGGGTGTATGACAATGAACCCAACCCTGAGTATGAACCATATTGGAAATGGAGGCGCCAGTACCACCAATTGGCATACGGGCGCTGCGGCTCTTCAAATCAGCGATAAGAGCATCGCATCTTTCCTTGGAGTCGGTCATAAACTCTACATTATTACGAGTGGTGAAGCGTAGAAAGCCGTCACAATGCGCGTCAGCCACATCGCAAAACTCCCGAATCAACTCAATACTGATAAGACGGGCGGAAGCGCATCGCACCGTGTAACACTCATCGCCGGACTCGGCAACATGTACCAGAACTCCAGGCTCCAGGATCTCATGGTAGCTCCATTTGCCATAGTTAGCCTTAATGACAGGCGGGAAAAACTGTTCATAATGAGGCGGACCGATATCTGTGATTCTGTCTTGCATCGGATTTGCCGGATCGTAACCCATATCTAACCTCCTTTATATATAAAAAAATAGGCCTATAACACTGCCTTATTAAAAAATACTTATCACTGCGCGTGGCGTTTACGGAACTCCCTAACGTCACGAGTCCAACCACCTTCAACCTCTTCCTCTTTCCAGAATACATAGGGGTTAGAGCGCGGCTCTTTGATATGCTGCGGAATCGGCTCAATATTCATAACCTGGAGGAAGGCGGGCAGGCCAACACGCTGAATGGCCTCACCGGTACGCTCACGGTTCTTGCCATTTTCCATCCACCAGTCCCAAATATTCTCAATAAAATCAATGACCTCTTGAAAATCATTTTCAGGGTCAATTTTGATAAAGGGAACAATCATGGTGGCGAACTGGGCACCGTCAAGAATAGGAGCCTTGGCACCTACCAGAAGAGTCGCGCCTTGTTCTTTGCCTGGCTTTAAGGCCCGTGGCATGACGTTGATACAATGCATACAACGGGTACACTCGGAGGTTTGGATCTGCAACTTATCACCATCCATACGCATACACTGGGTGGGGCAGAGAGACAGAACCTCTTTTTCTATGTCAAACTTGCCCCAGTCACGATCGGCGTGAGCACCGGCATTGGAGTTATACTCACCACTGATATAGGCCTGAATTGCGGCCTGATCAATTTGAATATCATCCCGCCAAGTACCAATTACCGACAGGTCGGAACGGGCAATGGAAGCCACACAATCATTGGGGCAACCGGAAAATTTAAATTTGAACTTATAGGGGAAAGCGGGGCGATGAATTTCGTCCTGATAATGCATGGTCAGGTGATGGCAAATGGCCTGAGTATCATAGCAGGACCACTCGCAACGCGCCTTGCCCAAGCAACATGAGGGAGTACGCAGATTAGAGCCGGAGCCGCCAAGATCCTGCTTCAGATCGTGGGTCAGCTCGTAGAACAGGGGCTCCAAATTCTTGGTAGTGGTACCAAGAAGAACCATGTCACCGGTGGAACCGTGCATATTGGTCATGCCTGAGCCGTACTTCTCCCACAGATCGCAGATGGCCCGCAATTTTTCGGTGGAATAGAACTTACTGGACGGCTGGTTCAAGCGAACGGTGTGAAAGTGCGCTACACCGGGGAAACGCTTCGGCATATCGGAATAACGGCCAACAATACCGCCGCCATAACCGAAGACGCCAACGATGCCGCCGTGCTTCCAATGGGTAATCTTTTCTTCGTAGGACAACTCCAACTGTCCGAGAATATCCCAGCACTCCGGTTTTTTCTCGGCCTGACGTTTGATGTCGCTGACAAAGCTCGGCCATGGGCCTTTCTCGAGTTCGTCCAATAAGGGCGTATCATGCTTTGGCATCTTCCGTTTCCTCCTATTAGGATATTGAATTAAAAAAAATATCTGGCCAGCAAGTAATCAGCCTCCCACCATGCGGGGTGAAAATTACTCCCAGACAAGTAAATAACAGAATAAAAAAAAGCAATTTGACAAGCAAACTTACCACCGTTTGTTCCTTTGTCAACAAAATTTTCCTTAGAAAAATTGACATCCACAATATTTGCGGTATATCAGTTGAGCCTGTTCTCTCAGGGCAAATTTTATGCCCAAGATTATCCTCAATGTAGGCTGATTCCGCACCAGACAGTTGCCGCTTCTATAATGAGGTGGTAAAAAAATAAATTCCATGAACAACAGGAGAAACATAATGACGAAAGATATAGTAATTATCGGCGGCGTGGCCGCCGGGCCTAAGACAGCCTGCCGCCTCAAGCGTCTAGACCCCAAGGCTCATATCACCATTATTGACCAGGACAACCTTATTTCCTACGGCGGCTGCGGTATTCCCTATTTTGTCTCAGGCGATGTATCCGATGAAAAGGAGTTGCGCTCAACCAGCTTTCACGTTCTGCGCGACACTGATTTTTTCCATAATGCCAAGGGGGTTGAGGTGTTGATCAGAACCCAGGTGCGGAATATAGACCGCCGGCACAAACAGGTAAATTTTACCAGTCTGGATAGTGGAGTTGAGGACTCACTGCCATACGACAAACTGGTAATATGCACTGGCTCCACCCCCAATAATCCACCCATCCCCGGCAGTAACCTGGCCGGTGTCCACAGAATCAGCGATATGCATCAGGCCATTGCTATCAAGGAAAAACTGGCCCGTGGTAAGGTCAGCCGCGCGGTGGTAATTGGCGCTGGCGCCATTGGCATTGAAATGGCGGAATCATTTGCCGATCTGTGGGAGATCGAAACTACGATAATAGAATTCATGCCCCAAATTCTGCCCAAGGCAATTGACCCTGTTTTTGCCATGATGCTGACTCATCATTTACAGGAACACGGGGTGCAGGTCTTGGTAAGTGAAGGGGTCAAAAAAATTGAGGAGGCGGGGGGGGCGTATAAAGTTACTACCGATAAGCACAGTCTTGATGCCGACATTATCATTATGGCCGTTGGTGTCCATCCCCGCAGCGAACTGGCCGGAGAGGCAGGCTTACTGGTGGGGGCTCAAGGTGGAATAATCGTCAATAATCGCTTGCAGACCTCTGATCCGGATATTTACGCGGCTGGAGATTGTATCGAAGTTCCCCACCTTGTTTCCGGCGAAAAGACAAATGCCCCCTTTGGCTCGCTAGCCAACCGCCAGGGGCGTATAGTGGCCGATAATCTGGCCGGAATTCCTAGCATCTTTCCCGGTGTAACCGGTACCTTCATTATGAAGGCGTTTGCATCGTGCATCGGCTGTACCGGTCTCAGCCTGGAAGCGGCGCTTGCATCCGGTTTTGATGCGGACAGCGTGATTACCGCTCAATCCGACCGGGCCCATTTTTTCCCCACCCAGGCCGTAATTCCACTCCAGATGGTTTTTGACAAACGTACCAGAAGGGTGTTGGGTGTCCAGGGTTTTGGTCCCATGACCGATGCTGTTCTGGCCCGGATAGACAGCGCTGCCGCCCTGATTGGCAAAGGTGGCAGTGTTGAGGACTTCAGCAATCTTGAAATGGCCTATGCTCCGCCATTTTCCACTGCTATTGATGCCTTAAATGCCACCGCTAACGCCGCCGATAACCTTATAGACGGACGTCTCAGGACAGTTAATTTTGATGACTTTATGGCCTGGATGGATAAGCCGGAAAGCCGGCCGGACTGGCTAGCTCTGGATGTTCGGCACCCGAGCGATGCCAAGCTGTTCAAAGATAAATTTCAAGGTCATTGGCTCACAATTCCCTATATTGAGGTGCGGCAGCGGGCCGCTGATATTCCTGCCGACAAGACTATCATCATCATATGCGATGCGGGCACCAGGTCATCAGAGGTTCAATGCTATCTGGACAGTATCGGTAAAACTGATAGCCTTGTCCTTGGAGGCGGCTTTAACATCATGCGCCGGATTGCCCCATCCTGGTGGCCCAGTTGACATCAACTTGACACCCCAACCCCAATATAGTGCCGCTGGCATACTCCAAAAAAACTAAGCAGAGGATAACATGAAGAAATTAAATATCGTATGGTTGGCATTGTTCATTGTCCTGGGGGTCAATAGTCAGCCCGCCTTGGCCCTGAGCGGGCGCTTGAATATAAATACCGCCAGCGCCAAACAATTACAGGAGCTGCCATTTATCGGCCGTAACAAGGCCCAGGCCATTGTCAACTACCGCCATAGGCACGGTCCTTTTCATTCCCCTGCCGACCTGCGCCGCACCAAGGCAATTGGCGGTCGTACCTATGAGGCAATAAGACCTTATATAACTGTCAGCGGTGCCAGCCGCTTTACCGGCCGACTGAATTCGTTCTCCAAAGCTGCTCAAATGCGGGTCATGGCAAGGATAACCACCTATCCGGGCCAGGTGGTTATGTTGGCTGATGGCGCCTATTACGACACCTTGCGTGCCTTTATCAGCCACGCCGCCAAGAGAATAGATATCTCCATGTTTCTGTTCAAAATCACCAAATCTCCCCGGAATCGGGCTGCCATTGTCCTGGCCGATCTGATTAAGGCCAGAAAGAGAGGGGTTATGGTTAGGGTGCTATTGGAAAAATCAGGCTATTATCCGGATATCAACAAGTACAACCAGAGGGTGGCAAGACTGTTAAGGAGGAATCAGATAAAGGTGCGCTTTGACTCGCCCCGCATCACCACCCATACAAAAATAGTGGTTATCGATAAACGCTTTTCCTTTATAGGCAGTCACAACTTCACCCACTCAGCTCTGGGGCGTAACCACGAGTTGTCAATCCTTATTGACAACCGGCAATTGGCCAACCAGGTGGTGAATTATATTGCGACAATCCATTAAGGCAGTCTTCTACTTTCGACGTCGTACCACCCGCACCTTTTTGCCGGTGCCGGTACCCCTGGGAACCCGGCGCACCCGTACCTTTTTTTTCTTTGGTGTCTCTGAGGCAGTGGGAACTGCGGCGTTGCCACTGCCCGGTAACGGCAGCTTATAATTACACCCCGCCTTGGGGCAGCGCAGTTCCACTGCCCCGTTCGGGTACTTTTTTTGCACCAGATATGGGGAATCGCAAATTTGACACGGGATCTTGTATGGTCTGGCCCAGGCCATAAATTCGCAATCCGCACCGGGACATAAATACATGGTCTTGCCGGTTGGCATCCGCTGTTGGATTACCTTAGCTTCACCGCACAGGGGGCAGAGCATATTCAGGGCATCAATCTCGTTATATACTTCAGAATGCCGGCATTTGGGGAAAGCGGAACATGACCAGAATTTTCCAAACCGATCCTGTTTAAGCTGCATCGGTTTGCCGCAGACCTGACACTGCTTGCTCTCTCCGGTGACAATAATCTTTTCATCCTCGCCCCCGCTGTTGTGAGCTGCTGCTAATGGGCGCTCATCACTCCCGGCAGCCGTAACCATACTCTGCTCAAAGACCTTTTGTAATTCACCAGACCAGGTATCTTGTCCCGCATCCGGCCCTGCGTTACTGTCCGCCGCCGCCGAATCGACCGTTGCCGCGATATCTTCCGCCGAAAAGTCAAGCTCAGCCAGGCCATTGCCAACAGACTCCACCGCAGACGATTGTTGTCGTACCGCT
>JAADIV010000119.1 GCA_013151175.1 Deltaproteobacteria bacterium
TGGTTTGGATTATGCCGGTGGCGATGCCGCCAGGGATACGCAGCGCCAACTTTTCCGCCGACAGCTGCGGTTGGCTCAGGAGCTTAACCTGCCGGTTATTATCCACGATCGTGAGGCCCATGGAGATGTGTTGGCTATACTGCGTGATTTGGCGCCATTTCCGGCCGGCGGGGTGATGCACTGTTTCTCTGGAGACAAGCGGTTGGCACAGGAGGTGACGGCCCTCGGCTTTTATATTTCAATTTCTGGAGTTGTGACTTTTAATAAGGCCCAAATGTTACAGGAAGCCGTACAAAACACACCTTTGGAATCTCTGTTGATCGAGACCGATGGCCCTTTTTTGACGCCTGTTCCCTATCGTGGTCGTCGCAATGAACCGGCTTATGTCCTCTATACTGCTCAAAAAGTGGCGGAGCTGAAAGGGCTTAGTCTGGGAGAGACCATCCGGCAGACAAGCCGGAATACCAGAAAGCTATTTGGAATGGAGCCGGTATGACAATTGTGGAAAATTTACAGTCGGTTAAGCGGCGGATTGAGGCGGCGGCCGAAAGGGCGGGGCGTAACCCCGCCGATATATCTCTGGTGGCGGTCAGTAAGAGGATGCCGGCGGCCTCTTTGCGGGCGGCGGCGGCCGGCGGTCATTTGCTCTTTGGCGAGAATTATCTGCAGGAGGCGGTTGAAAAAATATCGGCTCTGCCCAGGGATTTTGTCTGGCACTTTATTGGCCATATTCAGTCCAATAAGGCAAAGATTGTTGCCGGGATGTTTGATGTTGTAGAGACCCTTGACCGCCTGAAGATTGCCGCAGCTCTGGAAAAACATCTGGCTCCGCTTAACCGGGTCATGCCGGTATATCTTCAGGTAAATATAGGTCGGGAACCCCAGAAGAGCGGGGTTATGCCGGATGCGGCGCGCAAATTTGCCGCCGACATGGCCCCGTACAGGCATTTGCGGCTCACGGGTCTTATGGCCATGCCGCCATACAGCCCTGATCCTGAAAATACTCGTAAATACTTCCGCCAGACCAGGGAGTTGGCGGAGAAACTAGCCGCAGTCGGGCTGTTGGCTAGTGACTACGGCCTGTCGATGGGTATGTCCGGCGATTTTGAGGTGGCGATTGAAGAGGGCTCAACCCTGGTGCGGGTAGGGACAGCGATTTTCGGCGGCCGAAAATAACCGCCACTGGAACCTGGGCCATTAACCCCTTGGTAAAATCATCAATTAAACTTTATTACTTGCTTTTGACTCGGTAGGCTTGAGCCAGTGTCTGGCCAAAAACTCTATTTATGGACAGGCACGAGTCAAAAGCTTGAATTTCTTAATGGTGACCCCTACGAGAATCGAACTCGTGTTAACGGCGTGAGAGGCCGGCGTCCTAACCGCTAGACGAAGGGGCCATTAAGCTATGAAATACTACTCGATCTAATTAAATGATTGTTAGTCTTTTGTCAAGATCAAGTTTACCTTAACGGCAATTTTACGGCCGAAATCTGTCGCTTGTTTAAGTTTCTCACTGTCTTTTTTTATATCTTCCCGGCTGTCGGCGCCCCGCACCAGAAAGTCCCCGGCATATGTAAAGCCCAGGGCATCAAAGGCGTACCGCGCGCAGAGCGCGGCTCCCTCAAAGATGCGGGGGCCGCTAGTCGCCGCCACCGAGAGCAAATATCCTTGATGATTGTCGTCAGGCTGCCATCTTCCCGCAGCCTTAAGTAATTGTTTCCGTGACCACATAGCCTGTAAGCGGTCAATAAATATTTTGGTCTGGGCTGAAAGGGTGTAAAAATAGATGGGAGAGGCGATTATTATTTTGTCGGCGGCCGATATCCTGCCATAAAGGGCCTGCATATCATCCATAACCACGCATTTACCGGTTTTATCGCAACCGCCGCAGGCGATGCAGGGACTCATCTTGAGTTCAGACAATCTGACTATATCAAGGCTAGCGTCTGCTCCGGAGACCCCCAGGCTCACAGCCTCAAGAAGAGTATCGGTATTGCCGCCCTTTCTCGGACTGCCGTTAAAGGCCATAATTTTCATGCCACCCTCCCTTGTTTAAGTTGTAAATCAGCCTGTTGATTTTTTATCTGCCATCATTTCCGCATCGGACGGACGGATGTAGGTTGGTACCGCGCTGACCGGATTAAGAAAATCACTGGCCTGCCACTTTGGGAGCGCTAAACGCCCTATGGCCGCAGCGCGCGGAAAATAAACCGCCGGCTCGGCAAAACTTGCCAGATCTCCCAATGCCTCTGCCAGGACATCTCTATATAATACACTACCATCACCAATGAAAACAACTGGTTCCCGTATTTGGTCAGCAAGGTCACGCGGGCTAACGGCCATGGGCGGCGCCAATACCTGTAAATTTTGATATTGATGACGATAAATGGCGGTATAGACTTCTTTTTTACGGGCATCAATGACAGGGCAGATAAGTCTATTGGTATATTGAATCTGGCAGGCCAGAGCCTCTAATGACGGGATACCGATTAATCGCCTGCCGGTGGCCATAGCCAGACCTTTGGCGGTAGCCAGGCCAATCCTTAGGCCGGTGAAGCTACCCGGCCCCAGGCTGATGGCGATGGCATCAATATCCGGCCAATCGAGCAGAGATTCTCGCATGATGAAGTCAATACTGCCCAGAAGACGCTTAGAATGAGTTATTTTGCTGGTTAGTGAATATTCCGCCAGGCATAAATCGCGGGCGGTGAGGGCGATACTGCCGCACATACCGGAGTTTTCCAGGCTAAGGATTATTGGGTGCCGCTGGGTGGTAATGCCGTGGTGGGCCATATAAAATAACCAGTATTAAATTTCCCTATTTCCTAGCTGTGGGTGAATAACCTGATGATATCATTGTAAAATACAAAAACCATCAGGGTTCCTAACAGCACAATACCGATCTGCTGCATAACTTCCTGGGCCTGCAAACTTATGGGCTTGCGGCGCATGGCTTCAATGGTAAAAAAAGTCAGGTGGCCGCCGTCCAGTATGGGGATTGGCAGCAAGTTTATAATCCCCAGATTAACACTCAAGACCGCCATAAACGACAAGAGATTTGTCCAGCCAGCCCGCATTTGCTGGCCTGCCATATGGGCAATCAGAATTGGCCCCCCCATTTCGCTGGCTGGCACTACCCGTTCAATAATCTTTACCAAACTCATAACGGTAAGATAAATATAGGCCCATGTTTGCCTGATTCCGGCCTTGAATGCGCCAATAATTGTCGTCTTTTTATAGACATAATCGTCTTTCTTGGAGATACCAAGCAGGTATCTTGTTTCCACTACCTCGCCAAAGATATTCTTGATTTCAGAAATTTTGGCTCGGGCTTTTAACACGATGGATTGGCCGTTTCTTTGAATTGATATTTCAAGATTCTTTCCCCGGCTGTTTCTTACCAATTCGGAAACGTCCTGCCATTTTATGGTCTGCAGGCCATTTATTGCTATTATGACGTCATCTGGCTTTATCCCGGCCACGGCGGCGGCAGATTTCGTGTCAACATGGCCGATCTTGGTGCCAGGCACGGGATTCGGGATACCGCTGCCCAGATAGATGAGCGAGAAGACCAGGAGGGCAAAGAGCAGATTAAAGGTGGGGCCGGCCAGGACAATAACAAAACGATGCCATACTGGCCGATCCGAAAATGAACAGCCGCGGTCGGCTGCGGCAATCTCTTCCCCCGGTTGTTCGCCAAACAATTTCACATAACCGCCCAGGGGAAGGTAGCTGACTAAATATTCGGTGTCGCCGATTTTTTTTGAAATTATTTTTTTACCAAAACCAAGGGAAAATTTTAGCACCCTGACTCCGAGCAATTTGGCGATGATAAAATGGCCGAATTCATGGACAAAGATTAGAACGCCAAGGACAATGACAAATGGGATAATTGAACTCATAATTATTTAGCGGGTTGGCTGGATAAATTGGGCGGTAGATCGGGACAGGGGATCGCTTCACCTTTTTTTTGTTTTTTCCTGATTTCCAGGGCCTCAATAACAGATTCTGCTTGTACTCTGGCCGCCAAATCTGCTTCCAGTATGGAGGTAATGCCGGTTATTGGCCGCTTGTCGGTTTTTTGTAATGTTTCGGCAACGCATAAAATTATTTCTGGAAAGCGAATTCTGCCGGCCAGGAAGGCGGCAACCGCCACTTCGTTGGCCGCGCTTAAAATTGCCGGACGATCACCGCCCTGTCTGATGGCCTGATAGGCCAGTTTGAGAGCCGGGAACATCTTGAAGTTTGGTCGTTGAAAGGTAATGTTATGTCTGGTCAGGTTCAGGGTGGGGATATCCAACTTTATCCGTTCCGGATAGGTCAGGGCATAGGCAATGGGGATCTTCATGTCCGGGACGCCCATTTGGGCCATAACTGAACCGTCAATAAATTCAACCATGGAATGCACTACGCTTTGAGGATGAATCAGTATCTCTATATCCTCAACCCTCATGTCAAACAACCATTTGGCTTCTATGACCTCAAGGCCTTTATTCATTAGGGTGGCGCAGTCAATGGTTATCTTTTTGCCCATTTGCCAATTGGGGTGATTTAGAGCCTGCTCCGGGGTAACCTGCCATAATTCGGCATCTGATAATTGTTGAAAGGGGCCGCCTGAAGCGGTGAGTATCAGCTTGCGGACATCCTGTTGTCGCCCGGCGCTTAAGGCCTGTAAGATGGCATTGTGTTCGCTGTCAATCGGCAGGAGGTTTACCTTGTATTTTGCCACGGCTCCCATGATGATTTCCCCGGCCATAACCAGAGACTCTTTATTTGCCAGGGCAATGTTTTTGCCCGCCAGAATGGCGGCATGAGTTGGCTTGAGGCCGGCGGCTCCAACGATGGCTGAAACTACCATATCCACAGCCGGCAGGCTGGCTACCTGCTCCGCTCCACTGACTCCGTGAACAATTTTATGCTGCCATTCAGGGCCTAGTTTTTTGTTTAGTTGCCGGGCAGTATCTTCATCAACCACCGAAATAAGCTGCGGGTTAAACGCCGCCGCCTGTTTGGCCAACAGGTCAACATTACGACCAGCGGCCAGTCCCAAAACCCTGAACCGGCCTGGATACTGCTTAATAACCTCCAGAACATTTTTGCCAATGGAACCGGTTGAACCTAATAATGACAGATATTTCATTATGATATAATCCTGAATGCGATAATATAGTACAGGGCCGGGCCGGCGGCCAGGATGGAATCTACTCGGTCTAAAATTCCGCCATGCCCCGGCAGGATGGCGCCGGAGTCTTTTACCTGCCAGGAACGCTTGAATACTGATTCGGTCAAATCTCCAACAACTCCCAGGCAGGAGAGGACAAGGGCCAGAATGACTAGCCGGTATTGGTCGATATTGCCAAAGAGTAATGGCCCGCTCAGCAGGGTTACCACGACCGCTCCCGCGAGACCGCCGACAAATCCCTCCAACGTTTTTCCGGGGCTGATTTTGGGACAAAGTTTGTGGCGGCCAAGGGCTGTACCGGTAAAATAGGCGCTAGTATCTGAGGCCGTAATAATTAATGTGAGCAGGAGCAGCCAATTCATCCCACGGGCCTCTGCCATTAAAAGTACAAGATGGGCCGTGGTCAGGCCGATAAAAGAGAGGCCTGCACAAATTTTCGCCAGGAACAAAAACTCATTATCCCTGTTTTGGTAGCCGGCGATTGTTAGGAGGGCGGCGCCAAAGAGAGCCATAACGAAAAAAAACTGGACTAAATCCTGACGGCCGCTCTGGGCGGCAAAAACCGGGAGCAGACCTATGAAAATTGCCGCCAATCGGTAGGGACGCGCAGTGCCTTTGAGGGCTATATTGAAGAACTCATACAGCCCTGCGGCACAGATAATTACAGCTACCAACCAGAAAATATGCAACGACCCCGTCCAAATGGTCAGTAACCACAAAGAGCCAAATAATATACCGGTTATAATCCTATTTTTCATTGAGCGGTTTATTTGCAGGCTGTACGATGGCCTGTTCTCCGGTTTTACCAAAACGTCTTTGACGTTTCTGGTAATTGGCGATGGCGGCAATCAGATTATCTCTTCTAAAATCCGGCCAGGGCGTTTCGGTTATGTAAATCTCGGCATAGGAGGCCTGCCAGAGTAAAAAATTACTCAGGCGTGATTCGCCGCCGGTACGAATTATGAGATCCGGATCAGGAAGACCCGCAGTGTCCAGGTGGTCATTTATAACCTGCTCACTGATCTGGCCGGGCTGCAAACTGCCGGCAAGGCATTTTGCCGTGATCTTCTGCACGGCGCGGATTATCTCATTACGGCTGCCGTAGCTGAGGGCGATATTTAGAATCATGGCGCTATTATCGGCAGTCTCGGCAATGGTATCTTCAAGTATCTGCAAAATATCGGCCGGTAATTTTTGCCGTTGACCGATACTCAATAGGCGGATATTATTTTTGTTTAGATTATTTAATTCCCTTTGCAGATAGGTTTTAAGCAGGGTCATCAAGGTCTTTATTTCAGAGGCCGGCCGCTGCCAGTTCTCGGAAGAAAAGGCGTATATGGTTAGAACTTTTATGCCGAATTGCCGGCAGGCCTTGACGATACTCTGTACCGACTCCACCCCGATTTTATGGCCCATGGCGCGCATAAGCCCGCGTTTTTGCGCCCAACGGCCATTGCCGTCCATTATAATGGCGATGTGATTTGGGACGCTGCCACCTCGCAGTTGTTTGGGAATAGTCATTCGGCCATTATCTTTATACAAAAAAAGCCACGTAATTTACCCTGAAAATTATTACTAGTCGGGATTCCGCGGCCAATATCTTTTTATAATTGATACACAATCGTTGCATCGTCATGAGACTAATATTTACACTGCCATAACCTTTTTTTCTTTGTCTGCCATTATCATGTCTATCTGTTTAACGAACTTTTCAGTTTCTTTCTGGGCCTGTTCTTGCAGGGAAAACGCCTCATCTTCTGAAATATCTTTGTCTTTCTTCTGCTGCTTTATAATATCAATGGCCGCCCGCCGTTCATTGCGTACGGTGACTTTAAAGCCCTCACTGGTTTTCCTTACCTGTTTAACCAATTCTTTGCGGCGTTCTTCCGTGAGTTGGGGGACTGAAATTCTGATTATTTTACCGTCATTTACCGGGTTAAGGCCGATATTTGCTTTGAGGATAGCTTTTTCAATTACCCCCAACATCTGCATATCCCAGGGCTGAATCATAATAAGCCGATTCTCCGGCAAGGTGAGAGATGCCACTTGGTTTAGGGGCATTTGTGTACCATAGGACTCGACTTTAATCCCGTCAACAAGAGACAGGGACGCCCGGCCGGTACGGATTTTAGTGAGTTCGCGGCGATAGGCCTCAACACTATTCTCCATTTTGCTGTTCATGTCGTTAATGACAGTCATATTTGCTCCTTGCATACAATAAAATAATGTCCGGTTAAAAACTTACGGGAACTTACGCTGTTCTCAATAAGCTTACGATATTCCGGCGGCTTTCAGCCGATGATCGTACCCACTGTTTTGCCACACACCGCGTCAACAATATTTCCGGGGATACCCAGATTGAAAACCATTATTTTGATATCATTTTCCATGGCCAGTGAGATTGCGGTGGAATCCATGACCCGCAAACGCCGCTCCAGTGTTTCAGCGTAAGAAAGGGATGTAAATTTGACGGCTTTGGGATCCTGCAGCGGGTCACGGTCATACACCCCGTCAACCCTGGTGGCCTTTAAAACTATTTCCGCTCCTATTTCAAGCCCTCTGAGTACAGCGGCGGTGTCGGTGGTAAAATAAGGGTTGCTGCTACCGGCTCCGAAGATAACTACCCGGCCCTTTTTTAAATGGTGAACGGCCCGCTGCCGTGAGTAAGACTCACAAACCAACGGCATGGCGATACTGGACATTACCCTGGTCTCAATGCCCTGGTTTTTAAAGGCGGATTCCAACGCCAGAGCATTGATAACGGTCGCCAGCATCCCCATATTATCGGCGGCGCCACGGTTCATTCCCTGGGAGGCCATTGACACACCGCGAAAAATATTACCGGCTCCGATGACAATTCCTGTCTGGCTGCCGGTGGCCGCGAGCTTTTTCACCTCATCTCCGACAAAACGCAGGGTTTTTTGGCAAATACCAAAATCGCCTTTTCCCATAAGCGCTTCGCCGCTTAATTTTAGTAAAACCCGTTTATATTTTGCCGCCATGATTATTCCTGCGTCTTTTCCGTTGAAATATCTGGGGTGGATTTACTGGCCGATTTGCATTCTGGAATAGCGTTTTATAGAGATATTTTCACCCATTTTGGCAATAAGTTCATTTAATTTGTCCTGGATGCTGACATCCGGGTTTTTAACAAATTTTTGTTCAAGCAGGCATATTTCCGCATAATACTTATTCAATTTACCCGCCACTATCTTTTCGGCAATATTAGCCGGTTTGCCGGAATCAAGGGCCTGTTGGGTATATATATCTTTTTCACGCCGCAAAATATCAGCCGGCACATCTTCTCTGGCCATGGCAACGGGGTTTACCGCTGCGATATGCATGGCCAGATCCTTCGCGAAATTGATAAAATCGTCAGTTTTGGCGACAAAATCAGTTTCGCAGCCGACTTCCACCATCACCCCCAATTTACCGCCGGCATGAATATAGGTTTGGACTATGCCCTCGCTAGTTGAACGGTCGGCTCTCTTGGCGGCAACCGCCAGGCCTTTTTGCCGGAGAAAATCTACCGCCTTTTCCATATCGCCGTCATGTTCCTGTAACGCCTTTTTGCAGTCCATCATGCCGGCATTGGTTTTGTCCCGTAGTTCTTTAACCATTTGACTGGTAATTTTCATGGTCATTGTTCCTTAAATCTTTTATTTTTCTTATGAGATTGGATAAAAATAAGTGTCTTCGCGGAGAAAGCGGCCGGCTATTTATGCCTGCGGTGCCTCTGGAGTGGCCGCCGTTTCCGGGGTCTCGGCCTGTAAAGCCGCCTCGGCGCTTTGCATCTCGGCGGCAGTAACTACAGGCTCTTCGCTGCCAGCGCGTTTTACTTTGCCTTCGAGAACCGCATCTGCTATGCGGGAAACAATCAGTTTTATCGAACGCATGGCATCATCGTTACCGGGGATGATATGGGTTATGCCGTCTGGGTTACAATTGGTATCGGTGATGGCTGCGACGGGAATTCCCAAGCGTTTGGCCTCGCCAACGCCGATATTTTCTCTATATGGGTCAACGATGAAAAGCATTGCCGGAACGCCTTTCATGTCTCTAATACCTCCGAGATTCATCTTCAGCTTAGTCAGCTTTTTTTCCATATTGAGGGCTTCTTTTTTCTTGTACTGGTTGATACTGCCGTCCTCAATCATTGCCTCAATATTTTTCATCCGGTCAACGCTCTTTTTAAGAGTTTGAAAGTTGGTGAGCATACCGCCAAGCCAACGGTTATTGACAAAAAACATGCCGCATCTTTCGGCTTCTTCTTTTACTATATCCTGGGCCTGTTTTTTGGTGCCGACAAAAAGGATATTTCCGCCTTTAGCGACAACATCAACAATCGCATCATAGGCGCTGTTGAAGAGGGGCAAGGTTTTGTCAAGATTGATAATATAAATCTTGTTGCGAGCGCCGAAAATATAGGGTTTCATCTTGGGATTCCAACTCTTGGTCTGATGACCGAAATGTAAACCGGCAATCAGCATCTCTTTCATGGTTAAATGTGACATTGTTACTTTCTCCTTATTAAAAATTTTGGTTAGCCCTCCACCCCTGTGCCAACCCGCTTTCAACGGGCACCAATGGCTCTTAACGGGGTGTGTGAATTTGAAAAACAGATATTCTTAACATTTGCCTGGTTTTTTTGCAACATATAAGCTTGACGGTATATTGAAATAGTGGCAGGAATCAGAAGACAGAGGATGGATAATATAATTCAGAGGCCGGAGGACAAATATATGAAACGCAGGGCGGTTTTTTTGGATCGTGATGGCACTATCAATGAACAAATGGGCTATATCAACCACTTGAGTCGTTTCAAACTGCTGCCTAAGGCCGCTGAGGCCATTGCCCGTTTAAACCGGCAACAGATACCGGTGTTTGTGGTTACCAATCAGTCCGGGCTGGCCAGGGGCTATTTCCCGGAGTCGCTGCTCGATGCCGTACATGAGCGGATGATTGAGTTATTGG
>JAADIV010000064.1 GCA_013151175.1 Deltaproteobacteria bacterium
AAAACTCGTTTGGGGTGGAGAGTCAGCCAATCATCATGCCTTGGTGGATCAGGCCTTAACCCATGCTGCCGCCGGCCTGGCCTGGCCGCAACGGGGGCAGCGACAACTAAACACATGATTCCTGGGCATATTTCTTTTCTGCGGAAACTCAGCCTTGGGGTATTACAACTATGGCGGCGCTGGCCGCCGGTATCCAACATCGCCTGCCGTCCCTTAATTCAATGTGCAGCCAACCGTTTCTTTTTTCGAGCAGATCAAAATCCAAGCCGGCATGCAGGGGTTCGGTGAAGCTCGGCTTATAAGACAGACCGTCCCCCTTGCGGGCGGTTTCCGCGTGCGCCAACAGCACTCCCGCCTGTTTTGGCGGCCAAAGGTGATTAACCGCCAAGGAACCTCCCATCAGTATGGCGATGAGAAACGGGAATATTGCCGCGAATCCTGGGCCGTGCCCCCCCCTGGCCAAACGGACAAAGGCTATGAGCCAGAAGAGCAGGCAGGCCGCAGCAAAGATAAACCAACGTGTCCTCTGGGGCAAATCATAATGCCAGAAGAGCAGGGTCTTCATAATCCTTTGTCGCTGTTGGGGGATAATTTTATCGGGCTGCCGGCTCAGGGCAAAGGTCAGATTCCTGTCTAAATTTTGGTCACCGGGCAGATACAGCCGGGCCAGTTGATAGTTGAGAATAGCCCGGCCCAGGTCATGCAGACGAAAATATGTATTGCCTATATTGTAGTAAAGTTTGCCGTTGCGCAGTCCTTCACGCGTCAACCGTTCATAACGCAGCAGGGCCTTATTGTATAGCTCGGCGGCCCGGTTGGAATCTTCCGCCTGCCCTGCCTGGCGGAAGAAGTTATTGGCCTCTTTAAAAATTGTGGCGCGATTGGCGGCGGATAATTTGGTCAGGGAAGCGGCTCCGGCGGTTGCACATAAAAGCAGGATAACCAATATCCACCAACTAATAATACCCCGATTTTTGTATGCGAAATTCAACTTTCTCCTCTCCGCCTTCTGCCTTCCAGTCTCATTACCACATCATCCACCATTACCAGAAGATTTTCCATTTGTCCGCCAACTACGCCGCCGGCATATTGACCGGCCTCACATTGGGCCAGGATGTGTCGTAATTTAGTCATTGTTTGGCGGCCAACGCCCATCTTGGTCAGGATGGGTTCAAGATCAGCATAAGTAAGCACCGCCGCCTGCAATTTCAACCTGGCTCTCAGATAATTAAGCAGGGCCTCGGTCAGCAATTCACGATTGTAGTTGTTATCTTTCTTGTCCTCCAAAGTATGCAGGATCTTTTGTAAGGCCGCGTAGGCTTTGCGGGCATTTCGTCGGGCCGGATTGCGGCGCCGCAGACTGATAATTTGGATAATCAAAAGCCACAGACCGTAGAGCGCGGCAGGTATACCGACAAATAGCACAACAAGCAAACGGCCCGGCATTTCGGCTAAATAACCCGCCTGATTCAGCAGGACATCTGCTGTTTCATAGTTATAGTTTATACCGCCTTTGGCGGCGTGGAGACTCTCTTTCGTTACCCCGGTATCAACCTCGCCTTCGGCATCCTGGGCGGTAATAATTCTATTAGCACTTACCTGTAGAGGCACCGCCTTTGATCGTGCCTCCGCGTATTTACCGGATTTGCTGTTAAAGAAATTAAGCGTCAACGGCGGAATTTCTTTGATACCGGTATGCCGCGCCCGGATGGTCTGGGTAAAGGTCTTGAGCATTCCCTGCCCCACTCCGGGCGCCATTTCCACCGGAATCTTAAAATCAGCAGCCGGCAGTTCGCTCTGCAAGGGCGGCAATTTGACATTACCGGCGTAGTTGCCGGCCACCTGAATGGTCAGGGTGATGGGGTCGCCTACCTTTACCTTGGTGGGGCTAGCAGAGACTAGCAGGGAGTAATCCCCCACCATACCGCTGAAATTGGCGGGCCTGCCCTTTAGCGGCAGAGGAAGAACCGTCAACTCCGGGCTGTTAGACGGTACCACAACGGTGCGGTAGGTATTCAGCGTCTGGTTGAAAAAATTATTATTAAAAAAATTGCTGAAGGGGTCATATGGGTTGCCGTGTACTCCGCGGCTATCCTGAACCTTGGCGGCAACTGTAGCCGCTGGCAGGGTAAATCTCCCCGGTGCCAGGGGTACGAGAATTTGGCTGAAAGATACCGTCAAAAAATTGCGGCCGTTTAATATGCCGTTGCCTTTTTTAGCTACGACCTGTCCCTTGCCCAGAGGAACAGTCAGCAAATTGTCATTATTGGCATTGTTGGGCGCGGCGGGATCAGGCCGGATAGAGAATTTTTTATTCGTAAGTATGGGTAGATTAAAGTCAAAGCCCTGAACGTTTTTGCCGATATACCAGGTGAGGGTCAATTTAATCGGTTCACCAATATAGCAGCGTTTTTTGGCCAGGCTGAAACGCAGTTTAAAATCGTGGCTTTTCTGAGGCGGCAGGGCGATAATGGTTATTGGCAGGGTGAAATAATTGGCGCCGCCGTCCTTAACCTCCAGGGCGGGAATGGTCAAATGTCCTGCCCTTTCAGGGGTGAGGGCGTAATTAAACAAATAACCGCGATGCGAAACCCGCGACAAATGGCCGTTGATTATGCTGACTGATGAACTGCTGTTTTTTTGGCCGCCCTGCGGCGTAACCATAAAGCCGGTGAGGGTGGAGAGATCAGGAGACTGTGGCGAGTCATCGCCAGCTACCTGGATTTGCAGGGTAAACGACTCACCCACATAGACCTGTTGATGATCCACCACCGCCGATACCGTGACCATGGCCCAACTTGGGTGGGCCGCCAAAACCAGTAATAAGACGGCGGCGCCCAACAGTCTGGGGATCTGTCTGTATCTACCAGTTTTTGTCGACCGCTTCATATCTATTTTGAAGTTGATTTTGCTCCTGCCGCCGTAAATCATTCTGGCGTTCCTCATTCAATATATCCGCCGCCGTCTGGTTGGTCTGTGCTCCTTTTTTCCTGGCGGCCTGGCTATTACCCGCTGATTTTTTCGGCTTGGGGGATTTCCCGGCGGTAGCGCCGGGGTTTTTACCTTTTTTATGATTATTCTTCCCTGTTTTATCGGCAGATTTACCTTTCTCTGACTTCTTTTTACCCTTTTTGGCGGTGGTCGGATTAAGACTCTTTGCGGCCTGCCGCAGTTTTTTCGCCGCCTGTTTCTGGGCGGCCGCCTTATCTGGGGCCTTTTTCTTCATACTCGTGATTGCTTTATTCTGGGCCTTTATGGCCGCGTTTAGATCCTTTTGGGCTTGGGCTGTCTTGCCGGCCCCATATTTTTTTTGCTCTTTGGCTAGTTTATCGGCCATACTCTTGGTTTGCTGCTGCAATTTTTTCTGGGCGGCAAGCCCCGTCTTATTTTGGCCCTTGGCCGCCATCTTCTTCTGCTTCTTAGCCATTTTTCGCAGTTTTTTGGCCATCTTCTTCCTGGCCTTGCGGGCCGCCTTTTCCTGGGCCTGTTGCCGGGCCATTTCCTGTTTCACCTTATAGATGCGCTGCTTGACGATTTCAATATTGCTGGCGGCAGCGGCCAATTTGGGATCGAGACGCATAGCAAGACGATAATAATGGATACTGGCAGCCATACCCTTTAATGCCGTCTTGGCATTGGATTTCAGCTTTAACTCGGCCGCCCGGAAGGTGGTGTTACCCTGATTAAACCGGCTTTTACCGATAAATTGTTTATTCCGGCTGTTGGCCGCCGCCCGGTCATAGGCCGCCAGGGCCGGTTTTAAATTGCCGGTTTTGTACATGGCATTGCCCAAATCGAACTGAACATAGGGCGATTTAGGCTTCTTTTTCGCGGCTTGGCGATAAAGACTCAGGGCCTTGGAGTATTTGCCGTTTCGATATACCGTATTCCCCTGCGCCACCAATTGCCGGGCCGACTGTCCCCAGGCCAATATCGGCAGCAGAAGGACAAATATGGTAAAGATTATTTTTTTGCCTAACATGATTCGCTGTTTTTTCTTTCAGTTAATAGCATTTCAATAAGCAGCAGCAAAAATGCCGCTGCCAGAAATAGCTGAAATTTTTCTTCATATTGCTGGTGGGTTGTACTCTCCAGTTCCTTTTTAGAGGCATTGGCAATTAATTGCTGATAGACCACGCCCAGATTGATAGTGCCGGTGGCGACCGGCAGATAACGGCCGCCGGGCGTAGCCTCCGCCATCTTACGAAGAGGCCCTGCGTCCAGTTTCGTCCAGACTTCATGCCCCTTATACTTCAGGAAAGATTTACGCCCCTGGGCATCAATAACCGGAATACGGCTGCCCTCTTTTGTATCTCCCAAGCCGACAACGATCAAACGCACTCCCTTGGCCCCCGCCGCTTTGGCAGCCTCAACCGGAAAGCTGTCGTGATCGCCGCCGTCTGTAATCAGAATTACGTCTTTATATTGTTTGGCCTGGTCATCGAATACCTGGGTCAGCACAGTACGCAGCGCATCGCCAATCATGGTGCCGCCCCTGGAGACGGAATCAGGGCCAATATTGTTCACCGCCATCCGGAAAAAGCCATAATCCAGGGTCAGCGGACACTTAACCACCGTGTTACCGGCAAATGTTACCAGAGCGACCCGATCTCCCTGCAATTTGGCGATGGTGTCCAGAATAGCCAACTTGGCCTGAGTCAAACGGTTAGGCGTCAAGTCTTCGGCCAGCATACTGCGCGAAACATCCAACAGAAAAACCACGTCCCGGCCGGAGCGTTTAATCACCACATCATGCCTGTTCCACGCCGGTCTTGCCAGGGCAAAAATCAGAGCGAACAGCGCCATGATAAGTAGACCTGCCCGGAATAAGCCTATCCATGCTTTACGGGGCCGAGGGATACGGCTCAACATGCCCTCCGCCATGAAGACGCGGAGGGCGGCTTGCCGGCGTCTGGCCGCATAAATGAACAAACCCGCTATCGGTAGCAGGAGCCACAGCAGGTAAAGCATATTTATATTGTATAGATGGATAGCAGACATATTTCAGGAATCGGCAACTCGCCTCAGCCTCCTTTTATGGTATTTTTCTCAATATCGTGCAGCGTAAAACCGCTTCTAGCATCAGCAGAATCAGGGCCGCCAGGGCAAAATTAAGGAAGTACTCCTTGTAGTCAAGAAAACGGATACTGGTTACTTCACTCTTTTCCAGTTTATTAATTTCGGCATAGACTGAACGCAGGGCCTTGGCATCTTCGGCCATTCTGAATATGCCACCCGTCTTTTTTGCCAGGCGGGCCAGTGTCTTGCGATCCACGCCGTTACCGGTACGCATCATCTGGGTACCGAATATGGTCTGCACCTTAACCATATCATCACCGCCCACGCCGATTGTATATATCTTAATACCCCACTTCGCCGCCAGGGCCGCCGCTTCAGCGGGTAGAAGCCTGCCGGCATTATTGCCGCCATCGGTGAGCAGAATGATGATTTTGCTCTTGATCTTGTATTTATGAGCCCGTCCTGCAGTCTGGCGGGCCATGGTCTCTTCTGCCGTTTTTAAACGGGCCGCTGCCAGGGCGATGGCATCACCGATGGAGGTGCGGTTTTCAGGACTCTTGGGCGGCACTAGTTTAATCTTATCCAGAAAACTGTTCAGTGGGCCATGGGCCAGGGTCAGGGGACAGATGGTATCAGCGTAACGGGCGAAGGTTATCAAGCCGATCAAATCGTTGGGGCGGCCTGGTAATTTACCGTTACCATTGACAAATTCGCCGAAAACCTTTTTTACTACAGCCAAACGGCTTAGCTGCCGGCCGTCAAAGTTCATATTCTGAATCATGCTGCCGGAACGATCCACCACCATCTCTATGGCAATCCCCTTGTTGACCTCCTGAATCTTTTCCATGCCGGCCTGAGGTCTGGCAATGGCAATAATAATCAGGGCCATGGCCGCCAACCGCAAAAAAAGAGGCAGATGCCGCCAGTGGCTGCGCCGGCCGCAGTTTCGGGGGAGCAGTGCCAGGGACGAAAATCTCAGGGTTGCCCGGCGCTTTGCGGCCCTGCCCCAATAAAATAAAAAAGGCAGCAATAACAAGGCTGTTAGCGCCCAGGGATTTACCAGTCTCATCGCTTAAGCTCCAGGGCCGTGGGGGAATATGCGGGGCCGGTTTGAGGCGCTTCCGGGGTGCCGTTGCCGGTATCATCGATAAATTGGCGGCACAGCACCAGAGCACTGACAATATCCTCAGGATCGGGCTGATACTCCGCAAATTTAACCAGGTCACAGTGGGTCATAAAATCACGCAATAGTCTTTTATGACCGGCCCGCAGAGTAGCGGCCGAGGTTAGCAGAAATTCCTCCGTGGTCTGCTCCGCAGCCCGCAGGCCAAGATGATCCTCAATATATTGCCGGAGAATATCGGATAGCTCCGCGTAAAACTGTTTAGTATGGCCTTGACCGGGGAGATCTTTATGCTGCAAGGCCTCCATTGCCTGTAAGGCCCGGAGATAAGGCGGAATTGGCGGCGGCAGCGGGGCCTCTTTAGACTTGTGGCGCCGCCAAAAGAACCAACATATAAATAAAATAACTGCGGCACCTGCGCCGCCTGCCGCCCAAAGCAGCCAGTTGAAGGGCTGAGCTACGGGCGGGACAATATCCGCCAATTTTGCTTTGCCGTTTAGCAGTAAAGATTCAACAGTCAAAGGGATTTTTCCGGTGGCTAATTCAATGACCGGCGCCTTATCCCGCCCCTTTTCCCAGGCCGATACCGTCAGGGACGGCAACTTGAATTTTCCGGTTCTTTCCGGCTCCAAGCGGTAACTTTGCTGCTGGTAAATACCTGTGGCGTTCAGGGCGGGGGTGGTTTTGGCGCTACCCGCCACAATGAAATCGCCCAAGGTTTCACCGTCCTTAAGACTTGGCAGCTCAAAGGTATAATTCTCCGGCCCCTCTATCCGCAGGATAAGGTGAAAAAACTGGGCGCTGTTAATCCGGCGGCGGTCAAGACGCATCGTCAGCTTTATCGGCCCTTTGCCATAGTGTTTAATAATGGCTGCCGTCTTGACAATAGCCGAGTGATCGGCCTTTGGCTTGGCCGCCCGACAGCCACTCACAGTTATAATAGCAAGGGCCAGGATGACAAGAAGAGCACTGCCATTTTTTGTCCATGTCCGTCTCATCGTTGCCTCTGCTCCCGGCGTTTAAAAAAACGCACCAAGTCATCAACATATGATGCCCGGTTCTTTTTTTGTCCGCCTCGCAGGACAATGGGGATATGATCCACCGACCTTGCCGCCAGGAGGTGGGCCAGTTTTTCCTGCCGCAATCTGGCGTCTTGCTTGTATTGAGCCTGGAACCGCCGGTCAGAGGTATCCACCAGAACCGTTTTACCGCTCTCGGCGTCTGCCAGTTCCACCAGACCCAGGGCCGGCAACTCAAATTCCCGCCGGTCATTAACGGAGATAGCAATCATGTCATGCTTGCGGGCCATCAGCCCCAGGGGCCGGGTAAAATCAGGCGCGAGGAAATCGGAAATTAAGAAAATTACCCCCCGTCGCCGCATAACCCTGGCCATGAATTCCAGGGCCTGGGCAATATCTGTTCCCCGGTGCCGGGGCTTATAATATAAAACTTCACGAATGATTCTAAGAACATACGCCACCCCCTTGCCTGGTGGAATGAACAGCTCGATGTCCTCGGAAAACAGGAGCAGACCGACTTTATCGTTGTTCTTGATTGCCGAAAAGGCCAACAGGGCGCAAAGTTCGGCGGCCACCTCGCTTTTCTTCTTGACGGCGCTGCCGAAGCTGCCGGAGGCGGAGATATCCACTGCGAAAAGCACCGTCAACTCCCGCTCTTCAACGTAACGTTTGACAAATGGATGGCCGGTGCGGGCCGTAACATTCCAGTCAATGGTGCGGATCTCGTCACCCGGCTGATATTCCCGCACCTCATCAAACTCCATACCCCGTCCTTTGAAGACGGAACTATACTCCCCGGCCAGAGAGGTATTTACCGCCCGGTTGGTCACCATCTGGATATAGCGTATCTGTTTGGCCAACTCCTTGGGGATCATGGCACCGCGATAGTAGCAAAAATTTGCCGGATTATGTCCTCTGGGGTTATCTCCTCAGCCTCGGCTTCATAGGTGATAACCAGACGATGGCGTAAGACATCCATACCGATAGTTTTCACATCCTGGGGGGTTACATAACCACGACCGGCCAGCAGGGCCGTAGCCTTGGATGCCATAGCCAAAAATATGGTGGCACGGGGGGAGGCTCCGTATTGCACCATATTATCCAATGGCAGTCCGTATTCTGTTGGCCGCCGGGTGGCAGACACCAGTTCGACTATATAATTTTCAATTTTTTCGTCCATATATATCCGAGCGGATAACTGGCGGAGGCGCATGATGTCTGCCGGCCCCAACAGAGGGTTTACCGTTGGTTCATCTTCTCCGCCAGCCACCAGACGCAGGATCTGTTTCTCCTGATTTTTGTCGGGGTAATCGATCTTCAGCTTGAGCATAAAACGATCCACCTGGGCCTCCGGCAGAGGGTAAGTCCCCTCCTGTTCAATGGGGTTTTGGGTGGCCAAGACCATAAATGGCTCTGGCAGGGGATAGGAGGTGTCGCCGATGGTCACCTGACGCTCCTGCATAGCCTCAAGCAGGGCGCTTTGTACCTTGGCGGGAGCCCGGTTTATCTCATCGGCCAAAATTATATTGGCAAAAACCGGGCCTTTACGAGTGGTAAACTCGCCGCTCCTGGGATTATAGATCAGGGTACCGATCAGGTCACCCGGCAATAAATCCGGGGTAAACTGAATCCGCTTAAAGCTAGTCTGCATGGCCTGGGCCATAACGGTTACCGCTTTGGTTTTGGCCAGACCAGGCACCCCTTCTAGCAGGACATGGTTATTGCACAACATGGCGGTAAACAGACGCTCAACCATGGTGTGTTGGCCTATGATAACCTTGCCGATCTCCCGGCGCACCAGATTGAGCAAAGCACCCTCCCGTGCCACCAGATCATTGATTTCCTGTACATCTATTGCCATAGCAAAACTCCATTAAAATTAGATAGCGCCAGTTCGGGGCCGTAAAAACGCCCCGTTGACCAGTGAACGAATGATACTGCTCCCAGAGACCAGACAGGCCTTATGGAAGACGGCAATAAAAATATGCCAGTTTAGCGGATTGTCAAGGGCGGGAAAAGGGAAAGGCCGAAGTAAACGAAGACATTGCGTAACTATTCAGTGCCAATCGAAAAGCTGCCCTAAACGTGAGCTGTAACTGTTCAGGAAAGCGTAGACTCCGGATTGGGCGCACCTGTCCTCTAATTTTAGAAAAGTCAAATGATTTACTCAACCTATAACATAGTACTGGTTGTGCCGACTGAACCCACCTCGGCGATGCGGTCATGACCGCCGCCCTGTTGGATCTTCTGACCCACAGAGCGCATATAATCAATTGCTTATGGGAAAGCTATCGACTGAAACAGAGCCTGCAACAACAAGCAGCTCAAAGTAAGCAGATGTTGCATAATGCAGTTAAGAGGCATTGGTGATTCTCTGGTCATCCTATTTTTTTATCAAATATTCAGGGTGGTCAAAATTCGGTTAGCACTGGTGGTCAATTTTAGGTTGTCATTTCGAAGGTGTGGCAAAATAGAGTCCCTTGGCATCAGAGGGTATGACCTACCAATTCATTTACTTTCCACATTGGGTATACATTCAACTCTTCTCTATGCTGCTCAACTTTCCATAAGTCATATGCTACTTGGTGCCCCATCCAGCTTTCAGGACTACTCCCAAGGGCTATAGACAAACGAACTGCCATTTCAGGTGTTACATTACCTTTCTTATTGATAATTTTTGATAATGTTTTGCGACTAACTCCTATAGATTTGGCAGCATCAGTAATACTGACATCCATTGGGGCTAGCCATAACCCTTTTAATATTTCGCCGGGATGTGGGGGATTGT
>JAADIV010000231.1 GCA_013151175.1 Deltaproteobacteria bacterium
TAACCGATGCCAGAGAAAAAATATTCCCCGGCGCAAATCACCGTTTAATACCCGACCCACCAGTACGGCTATCGCGCCCCAGCCAATAGCTAGATGACGAGGAAGATAAAAAATCGGCGCAAGGAAAAGATAATAAGTCCAATAACCATCATATCTCTTTCTATATCGCTGCCGACTCTCTTCAATAGTTTCTTCGACATTTGCCAATATTTCCCGAAAAACATAAAAAGGAAAAAAACCAACCACTAGACGGCGCTCAAGCCTGGCAATCGCTGTTTGCGGCAACCCCAAGCGCTGATACTCGTCAAGGATCTCCCCGAAGCGGTCAACAAATACCTGAGAAAAAACATATCCGCCGGTATTATTACGTTTATAGGCAATTAGATATTTATCAACTACTATGTTTTTTTCAGCGGCTAATGCCGCCCGGTAAATCATATGGGTCTGAACTAAATTTGAACCGCAAAATTCGCAGGCATTGATATTTGGTAAAATATCTTTACAAATGATATTTGCAGAAATCAAAATGGGTAAAATGCCGGCGGCAACAATGAAATCGCCTGCATCCGTGAATTTACGAATCCGCCCCCGTCCTCCGGGATATTCATCCCTGAAATCATCGTCATATCCGTAAGCCCGAACAGTTATTGCGCCGTACGAACCTTCTTTCAATAATCTCAGGAAAAACTCTACCGCACCGTCAACCAGCAAATCATCATCGCCAAGAACCATGACATATTTTCCCGACGCTTCATTAAAACACTGGGCAATATTACAGTCAGAACCGATATTTTTATGATTACGAATATAACGAATAGGAAAATCTCTTTTGTCAAACGAGGCAACCACCTGGCCGGTTTCATCATCAGAACAATTGTCTGAGATCAGAATTTCTATATCATCGGCCATTGCTCCGATACACTGGCTGGCAAGCTGCCGTAAATTCATACGAAGGTACGCAGCCCGGTTCCAGGTCGGAATGGCAATGGTCAAAATTGGACGTTTTTTCATCTTTCACCTCGTTCATAATGCCACTGCCGACGCAATCTGATCCATAACCAGTATGTCACGGGAACCCCGAACAGGAAATTAACGGCAAGCATGACCGAAACAATCCCCGCCGCTCCCCAACGCGATACGGTCAACAAAGCGCCAGAGACAGTAATAACAGCCGAAATAATGGACACCAGCATAAATGGTTCGCGGCGATGGGCTCGCAGATAAACAGACAGCAACCCCATCAAATGAGCGGCAAAAATAGCCGACAGAAGGGCAACGCATAGGGGAATAGACAAAAATCGCTCTCCGTAGGCAGTCCAGGACAATGCCGCTCGAATTGCCAGAAAAGCAATCGCGCCAAGCAGGTAGGCCAAAGAAGAAACTATAAATACCTTACGAAAGCAAGTATCCATCTCAGCCCAATTCCGCGCTGCCGCAGCCTTAGCCAGGTCAGGAGTTACACTGGTTACCCCCGCCATGGCGAGAAGCCCTAGCATATTGGCCACGGTAAGGGTCAGACCCATCTGTCCGGCCACTACTGCACCTTTAACACGAAACAATAACGGCGTATGGATCTGCATTAGGAGGTAACCACTGATCCAGCTGACACCAATACGCCACTGCATGGGCCATACTTCCCGCTGCCAACGAAAATCACGGCAGACCAGGATGAAAATCTGCCGGAGAAAACCTCGATGCCGACTGAACAGCCAACCCCCGGCAACCAAGGCGCTTGCGGCCGGCATCATAACCACCGCGTAAAGTCCGCCGCCGCCGGAAAGGGTAAGCCAGATCGCGCAAGAACTAGCTACTGCCTGGAACAGGCGGACAGTATAAACTTCGGTAATTGCACCTGTGCCTTCGATAACCGCAAGGAACGGGAGAAAGAGCAAACTTGCCGCCGCTGCCAGCACAAGCGCCAACCAGGGCAGGCGCCAATCGTAACCGAGATTAAGGTTCGGAACATTAAGAAAGAGCAACCCGCCTGGATAGGCCAACAAAAATACCAGGGCTGCCATCGCGTACCAGAAAAAGGCCTTGCGCATAAGGCAAAGAAAGCGCTCCGCCCCTTCGCCGACAACTTCACCCCGCGCCCCCCATGCAAGGCCGCAAAATTCATGAGCGGCAACCTGGATCAGAACCACCGACAGCCCCATATCAAGAAGAACATGTACCGCCGTGAGACTGGCAAAAGTATAATAAAAGCCCTGCTCAACCGGAGTTAAGAAATGGGCAATACAGGCAAGGGTAACAAGACCGGCGCCGCCCTGCCACAGTCGATGACTGAATACGGTGGCTGTTCCCCGGCTAAGGCGCAGACCGAAAAATTTAGAAATACTCCCTCTCACTTTCCCCCAAAATCACCTTTATTCTTGATGACAATACGGCACTATATCACATGAAGAAAAAACCCAGATCAAGGCAAATGCCAACCCGAATAAAAAACCAAGTGCGGAAAACAGCAATCTGTCTGGAAACACAGGTGCAGGAGAGCCAGAAAACGGTGTGACGATCCGAAGTTTATTTTCAGAAAGGTAAATAAGCTTATAGTACTCTTCTAATAGCAACTGATTAAAAATAGGTTTAGATAAAGAAGCCATTCCAATTTGGGAGAGTTCATTATTGGATTTCGTATCAAACATTTTATCTTTCAACTTAGCAAATCTCAAAATATCTTTCTTAGTCATATCAACCAATGGAGCCGCATTCTTAATATCTCGCTCCTGAACACTAGCAAGCATTTTCTTTGCTATAAATATAGCTTTGTCATAATCATCCCACCTTACACTTATTTCAACAAGTGCACCAACTTTGGTCAGCGATATATTTTTTTTCAATTTATTGTAATTATTCTTGGTTACTTGAAGATGTATATCTTTTAAAATAGATCTCATCATTAATGGAGTCCGTAATCTAGCTATCAATTCATTATTGTCGTCATTCGTCCTGTTTGATACCTTATTCGCTCTGTTTGATACATTGTCTTGATTACGATATTGCACCAATCCAGAAACTTCCCATTGCGGTGTCAGTAAATATGTTGTGCCTAATGCCAGCACCAATCCAACCACTGTGCATATAACAATTTTCAATGAATGTCTCAGCAAGATTTTCATAAACATTCTAAGGGTTAACTGATCCATATATTTCAACCTTTTCCTTTGAATTTATACCAATAAAATAAAGATCCGCTACAACGATCCCAAGAAACAGCACAAGAACAAGCGGCCTCAGATATGCCCCTGCGGCCAGTATACTGAATCCGGAAATAGACTTACCACTCAAAAAAGAAATATACTCTACATGGTGCCTAGGGCCAACAGTATAGCCCATAGGCATAAACGTCAAGATTACCATAAAGGTAAACAGCCTGGCAAATGGCCGCTCAAACAATGAAACCACAAACGGCAGGAGCAAAATAAGAGAATATCCGCCTGGAGCATCACTGACCACGAGCAGACACAACAAAACTATAAAATACAAATAACTGGCCCGCAAGCAACGCCCCCGTAAGGCTGCAAGGGAAAGTGCTGCCAAGGCGAGTAAACGCCCGGCCCATACCGCGCAACTCATTGCGATATAAACAAATTCATAATAACTCCCTTGCATCGCATGGGCGATACTAGAATATTGCACCCCTTTCAGCCAGGCCAGAAGCGAGGTAGGACACCAAACCTTTTCAAAAAACCCCGTACTTGCAGATGAGGCAAAACCCATCATATTGGAAATCAGCAGATCATAATGATATTCCGGCACCGCTATCAGCCCCAAGATATTAGGGATAACGGCAAACACAACCGCAAGCAGAAGAAAATCGTAACGTTGTTTCACCAAGGGAACAAACAATAAAACAACAAGGTATTGCTTGATATTTATGGCAAGAGCCAGAAACAGCGCCGCCTGCCAGGTAAACCCGGACACGGCGGACATGGCCAGAAACATGAAAGCGACAAGAATATAGTTGCCGCGCTCAACGGCAAAAAGGCCGGGGACGGACAGCAGCACCAGGAAAAACCAGGCAACAATATAACGCCATCTCAAATACGAGCCATTATTTTTAAAATGCAACCGTAGTCCCCAGGCGCAGGCCGCTGCTCCGAGGCCATAAGCGGCCAATAGATAAGAAATCGCCCCAAGATCATGGACGCGCAACGCCGTCGCCGAATACATCTCCGGGGAAGATACCCCGGAAAACAACCTCCCCAACCAGAAAACAAAGATAGGATAAATGGATCGCCATTCGTCGAATCTGCCCTCATGGAAGCTCCAGTAATTGGTATGGAAGAAATCCATAAAGGTATCGCCATAATTATAAAAAAAAGGAGATGGTAATCTCCCGGTTTTCATAAAATAAAACCCCGCATATGTGCAAAACAGCAATTCGAATACTAATAAAGTCTTTAAGAGCACGACAAAACAGGAATAGCTATTCCCAAGCTCACATCTTTTTTTAAAAGGTGAAAAAAACATTATGTCCTTAAGTATGTTCCATACCCCAACAATATAAACACTCAAATTATTAAGGCGGGTGCGAAAGCTATTTAATCTTTTTTTAACCGTGACTTATATCGTTAAACCAATATCCAAAGAACACACAGAAGAAGGAAAAAATTCCAAGACAGAGGGGGGTGAGACATTACGGCGCCAGATGTTTTATTCAAAATTTATCCGTTCCCGTTCAACAACAACCGGTCGATTCTGGATATAAGTATGAATTGAACCGATATACTCGCCTAACATACCAATAAAAAGCATCTGCATACCGGAGAGGAAGAACAGGCCGATAATCACCGGCGCCATCCCCATGGGAAATGAATCCCAGTAGATCAGTTTCAAGACAAGAAAGGCCATTGCCACCAGTAGGCTCATACCGCCGAGAATAAAACCGGCAAAAGCGGCAATCCGGATAGGAACAAGAGAATGACTGACAATGCCTAGCATGGCGATGTCGTAAAGGGTATAAAAATTATTTTTCGACAGGCCGCGCAGACGGCGGGGCTGGACAAAGGGAATCAACTTGGCCTCGTAACCAAGTTCACAGATCAATCCGCGCAAATATGGATAAGGGTCGTGTATCTCCCGCAATTTGTCAAGAACGACCTTATCGTACAGACCAAACCCGGTACAGTCACGGATCAGAGAAATATTGGAAATACCGTCAAGAACTCGATAATAGAGTTTGCGCAAACGCTGCATTATCGGATTCCCCTGGCTGACCGGCTTGACTGCCAGCACCACCTTGTAGCCCTTTTCCCACTCATCTATGAACTGGGGAATAAGCTCCGGAGGGTCCTGCAAGTCTGAAGCAAGATAGATGGTGGCATTGCCGCTGGTCTGCAATATCCCCCAATACGGGGAACGGATATGACCAAAATTACGGGTATTGACGATAATCTTTACCCTTTTATCGCTTGCCGCGATTTCCTTCAATCTATCTACCGTGCTATCGGTTGAGGCATTATCAATAAAAAGATACTCGAAATCATATTGCGGATACCTAGACAACACCTCAACCACCCGGCTGTACAGCTCCTGGACATTGCTTTCCTCGTTATAGCAAGGAGAAATAACGCTGATCTTTTTTTTCATAGCTCTGCCTCCTGCTTACATTCCGCCCGATGGAAGGTGAAACGGCTGTGCCCGGTATAAGAGATAATCACCGTGAAAAATATAACCCCTCCCTGAGCCAGCCATATCTTTAGTCCATAACCATCGACCAACAACCAGAGAAGCAGTATCCCCACCAGGGATGCCCCGCCATAGACGATATAGGTGCGGATATATTCCCGCAGCCATTGGCCTTTTGTTCTGAAGACAAAGAGCTTATAGGTAATGAAGGACATGCTTATGGAGATGATATTGGCAATGGTTCCGATCAGGAGTATGTGCATATATGCAGCCAGAGCGTTATATAACCCAACCCCGACGCCATAGCCAAAAACCGTGTTCCAGCCTCCTGCAAGGAGGTAACGCATTTTAGGAGAACACAACACCACATCGTAATATTTATTGCCCATAGACATATTCAAAATTTCACTATAAAGCCCGGCATAGCCAAGCTGAAAATTCATAAAGACTTCGAAACATAAAAAAATCATCATGGCGGCATGCACATTTGGCGGAATCATCAATATAAATTCCGGCGCTTCCTATTCGTGCCGCCAATGCCATATCCGAAGTCAGGCCATCACCGACAATGGCTATATTGCGGGAACAATAGTTATCCCCCAGCAAGGCATCAAGCATGAATTTATTAGGCTTGCCAATATCCACATCTGCATTTCGTCCTGACGCAACTTCCACAGCAGCAACAATAGGCCCGCAGCCTGGCAATCTTTGCCCATTATCGACAGGATAACTTGCATCCCTGTTGCATATCACAAATTTGCATCCATTTGATAAACAGATCATCGCATCGGCCAGTTTCTGATATGAAAATTGTGAGTCAAGACCAACCAGCAAGGCATCGGCTTTACCAGGATTATCTGTGACTTCAATACGATATTCCCTAATCTCGTTTCTCAACGATTCTTCTCCTATCACAAAAATATTCCTGTACCCAACGCTCTGGAGATAGATAGCGGATGCTGTTGCGGATGTCATTACTTCCCGGGCAAAACAGTCTACCCCCAAAGAACACAGGCGCTCCGCAACGGCAACACGCCCTTTCGCCGAACTGTTGGTAAGAAAATGAACCCGCTTACCATTTTGCCGGAACATCTTAATAGCGGCATCTGCGCCATCAATTAATTTTGTTCCTTTATATACGACCCCATCCAAATCGATAACAATATCAGATAAGGCGCTGGCTATTCTCCGCAATGTTTCCATCTTAAAGGGTATGCCACATGACAGTTCTCTTGATGGCCTCTGCCAGGGAGCCATGAACTTCTAGCCCCAATTCGGCGCGGGCCAGGGATATATCCGGCACATATCTGTCCGGTGCCACACCCGGGCTTGTTTTTCCGGCAATTATCACCTCTGGGGCTTGCGGGAAGGCGCGGCTTACCTCTTCCGCCAGGCCGGCAATCGAAATTTCCTCGTCCGAACCGACGTTATAGGCCGCGCCGTTCTGACCTTTCAGAAGGATTGTCAGTAGCCAGACGACCAGGTCGGCGGCGTACATGTATGAACGAATCGTGGTTCCGTCCCCTTTAACCACAATCGGCCCGCCCGCCAAACCGTCACGGATAAAATTGCCGATGGCAAAATGTATATCCAGGTTCAAAAACGGGCCGACAAAGGCAAAGCACCTGGCAATAATGACAGGTAGCTCTTTCTGATGAAGATAGAGCTGTGCCAAAAGTTCAGCGGCACGTTTCGCCTCGGCGTAAGCGGAAAGGGGATCGGCAATATCAGCCCCCCCTGTATAATGCTCTGGTAAGCGGGGAAGATTCCGGGGCTGCCGGCCATATACCGCTCCGGAACTTATCATCAAAAAATGCTTCGCCCGGCACTGTACGGCAAAATCAAGAACCCGCCTTGTTCCCTGGACAATTGTGTCAAACATCAGCAGGGGATTCTCGCTGTTCAAACTGGCGTTGGCATCCGTGGCCCCGTGAATGACATGGGTAAACTCACCCTCGGGGAAGCGAAAACTCCTGACATCGCCCTCAAGCAGGTTGATCCCGGTGGCATCAGCCAATTCGGGATATTGCCGGAGAAAGGAACGCGGATTTCGGGACAAAACTGTAATTTTTATCCCCGCGCCTTCCCTGTTCGCCCGGTCAAGCGCAAAAAGAAGCCACTTGCCAAAAAAGCCGGTTCCACCGGTAATAAATATGCGGCTATTGGCCAACAACCGCCATAGTGGAGCGGTCGCCCTTGATATCGCGTCAAGGTCATTGGCTATTTTTTTCGATAATAACAATCTATTCCCACTTAACGGTTGAAAGTCATGACTCTTTGAGGGCAGGGACTATCATATTGCTCATAAACTCATCCCGATCGAGAAATGGGAACAAATCCTCCAGCGGTTTGGAAACTATTCTGCCATCCGGCTTTTTTTCAGATGAGAGCTTGGGAGAAAAGACATAGTTTTTGCTCAGGACGACCTCGCATAAAACCGGCTCATTCAAAGACAATACTTTATTTAAAACCGGCGCAAGATTATTAATCGAATCTATTCTGGCATACGAAAAGCCATATAGATCAGCCAGTTTGTCACAGGGGGGAAAGCTCACCCCGCTGCTGTTGTTGCAACCGACAAAGCGCGACTCGAAAAACCCGGCCTGGGTTTGTTCGATGGAGCGATAGCCCTGATTATTCAACACAAAAAGAATGATTGGCATACGGTGGTGCTTGACCGTCTGTAATTCCTGAAGATTCATCTGCAGGCTGCCATCGCCGGTAACGCAGACGACCGTCCCTCGCCTTGCGACGCATGCGCCGATTGCCGCGGGGAGGCCATAGCCCATTGAGGCGCAGCCGGAATTCCAGAAAAAACGCTGGCTTTCTTTCACTTGGCCTGCCTGAAAGAGCGCGACGCAGGCGGTTCCGTTGCCGGCAACAACGCAGGCGTCATCGGGGAGCAGGTCTGTCAACCCTTCTACAAAGTAATACGGATGAATCCCCTTGGCGGTTGGCTCCCGGTATGAATCCAGAACAACCGGATACCTTTCCTTTCTCTCCCGGCACCACGCAAGCCAATTTTTTTGGGTGGGCATCTCCTGTCTTCCTGCCATCTCCAACAGCCCCCGGACAAATTCGCCGGCGTCACAATGCAGGGCGATGTCAGGTTTCACGGTCGGCTTGTCAATTTCGGCCCGGTCGATATCAACCACGATCTTCCTGGCGCAACGAGCGAATGATTGCCAGGAATAACTGACCTGGCGGATATTGTTGCGGCTGCCTATGGACAAAACCAGGTCGGCATTCTGCAGGGCGAAATTCCCCGCCCTTGAACCGAGGGTGCCTATCCTGCCGATGAAATATTCCGATTGAGCGGGAACAAGGTCAAAGCCGTTGAACGTCGTAACTACTGGAATTTTTAATACCGCTAACAGTTGCTTGAAATCATCTTCTGCCCCGGCGATCCGTATCCCGTGGCCGGCGATAATGACCGGTCGCTCCGCCTGTCTTATAGCGTCTAACACCGGGACAAGGCTGTCATCATTTAATACCGGCGCCAACCGGTCTTCCTCCGGCGTAAAAGGCATCATTTCTTCCGGCGATATTTCCGCTCCCTGCACATCAAGAGGGATATCAAGCCATACCGGGCCGGGCCGGCCTGATGTCGCCTCATATATTGCCCGCTGCAACTCAAATTTTATTCGTTCCGGCTCCGTTACCCTGGCCGCGTATTTTGTAACCGGAGAAACAACATCAATAATGTTGATCTCCTGGTCGCCAAGCTGCCTCAGGCCGCTTCCAGGATAGGAAAAAACACCGGTCTCCTTTTTGACCTGGCCGGAAAGATAAAGCACGGGGACGGAATCGAGCCACTGCCCTATCACCCCGGTCAGGGCGTTGGTTCCACCAGGGCCGGAGGTAACGCTGACCACTCCCAGTCTGCCGCCGGCACGGACATAACCTTCAGCGGCTATCGCGGACGCCTGCTCGTGATGATTACAGACATAATTTATCCGTTTCTCCAGCCCCAGGGCGTCATTCAAATGCATGGCTCCGCCGCCGGTCACCAGAAAGACATCCTTTACGCCATAATCGGCCAAAAAATTAAAAACAAAATCCGCAACCCGCATATACGCGCCTTTATCGTTGATAAGATGAGATATATTTAGCCAGAAAGATTCGCAAAGGCATACTATTTAAGACGGCTCTCTATCATCTCAATTCTCTTTTCATCTTCCGCCTTGATCCGTGAATAGTACCTTCTCTTGCTCTTCAACCACATCAGCTCAAATTCAACGGCTTTAAGGATACCGGCCTCACCGTATTTTTCAGAAGAGGCAGGAAACACCACCTTGCGGGTCTCATATTTGTCTATGA
>JAADIV010000106.1 GCA_013151175.1 Deltaproteobacteria bacterium
GGTATGTCCATACGTGTATCCACTGCGGCTCTTGCGATACCTGTGGCAGAGTGCGGCGGTATTGGGACAATTGGTGGTTCAGGCCTGCCGGTCGAAGAGCTCAAACGTGACATAGTCAAGGCCAAGAAGGCCACAAAAGGCATTATTGCGGTTAATATCATGTTTGCCATGAAAAATTTTTATAATTTAATCATGGGTTCTATTGAGGCTGGGGCGGATATGATTATTACGGGGGCTGGTTTCTCCCGTGATATTTTTAAGATCGGTAAAAAGTATAATATCCCCATTGTTTCCATTGTCTCACAACCGTCTTTTGCCCGACTTGCCGAAAGGTTGGGGGCGGCTGCCGTTATTGTGGAGGCGAAGGAGGCCGGTGGTCACTTGGGTACTGAACGGCCGCTCAGGGAAATTTTCCCTGAAATCAGAAAGGTCGTCAGTAAGGTGCCTCTTATTGCCGCCGGCGGGATTACCAACGGTCATGAAATGGCGGAGATGATGGACAAATATGGCGCCGATGGCATTCAGATTGCCACCCGCTTTGTCCTGACGAAGGAATGCGATGTGGCCGATAGTTTTAAGCAGACTTTTCTTAATGCCAAAAAAGGAGATCTGACTATAATGCGTTCTCCTGTGGGAATGCCGGGCCGGGCGATTAAAAATAAATTTGTTAACGACCTGATGACCGACAAACAGGTAAGAGCTAACGCCTGTGAATTTAAATGTCTAAAAAAATGTAACTATATATATTGTATCAATGAGCGTTTAAATTTGGCCGCCTGCCAGGGCGATGTTGAAAACGGCCTGGTGTTTTCCGGTGAAAATGTCTATAAGCTCAACGATATATTGACCGTCAGGCAGGTTTTTGACCAGTTTGTTTCGCAGGCGGAATCCGTCTATAAGGAAGGTTGATTGTAATTTGGCAAAATCAATGAATAAAACCCCTCTCCCCTCTGTTGTGACCGCCGGCTTGGATTTACCCGCGCCGTTGGTTATCTCCCCCACGGAACATCCCGTATCCATAAAAGATATTGATTCAGATGCGCTTATGGTGCTGCGCCGTCTGCATGAGGCCGGTTTTGCCGCCTATCTGGTTGGTGGTGGAGTACGGGATTTATTTTTGGGCAAAACGCCTAAAGATTTTGATATAAGCACCAGTGCCAAACCGGGCCAGGTGAAAAAAGTTTTTCGGAACTGCCGGATAATCGGCCGCCGCTTTCGTTTAGCGCAGGTTTTCTTTGGTGGTGGTAAAATTATAGAGGTAGCAACTTTCAGGCGTCCTGGTGAAAATGATATTGGCGGTGATGATGTTGTTCTGCCGTCCAATAATTCTTTTGGCAATCCGGCCGAGGATGCCTTTCGGCGTGATTTAACAATTAATGCCCTATTTTATGACATTGAGCATTCAACGATTATTGATTATATCGGCGGTGTGAAAGATCTGGAGGATCGTGTCGTTCGGATAGTCGGTGATCCGGAGCGGCGGATTACCAGGGATCCGGTGCGGATGATGCGGGTGATTCGCCATGCGGCGCGGGCTGATTTTCAGGTGGAGCCTGCGACTTGGGAGGCTATCTGCCGGCATAAAGATAAATTGTCTTTATGCCCGGTCTCCAGAATTCGCGATGAACTATTTAAAGATTTGAAAGGCGGAGCTAGCAGCGCCTGGTTCAAGCTTGCCTGCGACAGCGGCCTATTCCATGTGATTTTCCCCTTTTATGAAAAGGTGTTGGTTGAGCACGCGGAGGCAGCTATGTATATGAAGAACATGGCGCAGAACCTGGAGGTCTCTGATCGTTTGGCTGGCGAGGGGCAGACGCTGCCTGACGGTCTGCTTATGGCCCTGGTACTTCTACCATGGGCGGAAACCGAGATGGATTTCGCCGCAGTCAGCACCCAAAGGGACGCTTATGTATTGTCCCGGTCAATTAGAGACAATCTGGTTGAGATGTTTGGCAAATTAAATATTAAGCGGTCGATGCAGGATGATATAGCCCGTAGTTTAGCCACATTACCACTTTTGCACAAGCATGATAATGACGACAAAGCCTGGCCTAAATGGCTACAGAAAAAGAGCTATTTTAAAAGCGGTATGCAGTTGTTTCAGCTTGCTCGGGAGGCCGGGGGCGGAGATCCTGCCCATCTCCCCTTCGCCGCTCCTGAACCCGCCGCCGTAAAGAAGTCCGGGAGTTCTAACTTCAGGCAGCATGCGCCCAATGGCGGTCACCGAGGGCCAGCCTTTGCCTTAAACACCAAGGGCGGTGTGTTTGGTTTTCGTAATTAATTAGTCGAACCTGAAAAATGGCTATTTTGCAGCCAAGCCAACTGCTTCAGATTTGTATTTTTGTAATTTAACAACACTAAAAATTGCCGTAAAAAAAATTGAATGCGGCAGCAACAAGCATCAAATTTATGCTGTTGCCAACACTTCCTTTGAGAAAATTGCGGATCAGGCGATAGTCAGATTTTAAATGTCCGATGATTGGTTCAATCAGGACGGGGGAGACGTGGTTTCTAACGCAATTGATTGGATTTCTTGTATAGGCCTATCTCCTGTGATATCTGGGCGGCAATCTCTTCAATAGACTTCCCGGCTGTATCAATAACCGGAATATTGTACTTCAAAAATATCTGTTTGGCCTGTTCCAACTCTTGGATACAGGCAGACCGTCTGGCGTAATTACTGTTGGGATAACGCTTCTGGCGCATACTGCTCAGCAACTCCGGGCTGGTGGTGAGGCCCACCGCCTTCTTCCGGTTACGGCTGACATCTTCCGGCAGAAAATAACGATCGAGTTCAGAGTTAGTCAACGGGTAATTAGCCGCCTTCAGGCCCATATTGGAGGACAGGTAGACACTGACCGGCGTTTTACCGGCCCGCGACACGCCCAGGATAAGGACATCCGCTTCATTATATTCGTCAAGCTTTGTGCCATCATCATGGCTCAAGCAATAATTAATGGCCTCCACCCGGCGGGCCATACTCACATCATCCAACTGCCGCGCGAAACCTGGCATCATCAAGGCCTTGGCCTCCAGACAGTTTTCCAGACGGCCGAGAAATACCTCGCAGACGTCAAATAATTCCACCTGCGGGTGGTCAAAAATATTTCTGATTTTTGGCTCAACCAGGGTGCTGAATATAATAGGCAGCCGCCCGCTAGAGCGTTGCAGTATATACTCCAGAGTGCTTTGGGCTTCTGCGGCCGTTTTGATAAAGGGGAATTTTTCCTCGTGAAAATTAATTTCCGGGAATTGACAAATTAGTGACTGCCCCAGGTTGATTGCCAGAACACCGGTACTATCCGAGATATAGTATATGTCCTTTGATTTCCACATAATAATTTAATGACTTAATGTAATTTAATGATTAATTCTTGCGGCCAGACTATACCATCCGGCGTCTAAATGCATCACCGAAAATGACAGTGCATCCGTTGGGC
The DNA here is from genome assembly GCA_013151175.1 of Deltaproteobacteria bacterium. Lineage (GTDB taxonomy): Bacteria > Desulfobacterota > Desulfobulbia > Desulfobulbales > VMSU01 > JAADIV01. Next base: position 3,441 of record JAADIV010000106.1, read on the forward strand.
CCAAATAATTACCCCGCCGCCCGGCAAATTAATTGACATAGTCCGTATTCCATATAGACTGATTATATGAACCAAACCATATAAACGTTATTGACCGCCGCACCACAATCGCCATAACAGACCGATGCCGCAAGAGGTCTGAGGAGGGCCGGAAGGCAATGTTTGAATCACTGTTTACCCCCAAAACAATCGCCATTATTGGTGCCTCCCGCCACAGTGGCAAATTTGGCCACACAATACTTGCCAACCTTGTCGCCGGCAAATTTGCCGGTAAAATTATCCCCATTAACCCCCAAACCGCTGAGATTATGGGACTGCCGTGCCAAGCAGACATCAGGGCAGTCCCGGACAAGATAGACCTAAGCATCATCATTGTCGCCAAGTCCTTGGTATTAAAGGCAGTCAATGATTCCATCGAGGCCGGTGCCAAAGCAATTATCATCAATTCCACCGGATTCAAAGAGGCTAGTGAGGCGGGAGGCAAATTAGAGGAGAAAATCGCCGCAATCTGCACGGCCCGCCAAACGGCCCTGCTGGGGCCGAACTGTCTGGGACTAATCAATACCGGCCACCGGCTGAACGTACTCTACGCGGCGGATATGCCCAAAGCCGGTTCAATATCCATGATCTCACAGTCTAGCACCATCTGCACAGCCTTTCTGCGGCAGATGCAGCGCCGCGACTTGGGAATGGCCAAGGTAATCAGCGCCGGTAACGGCGCCCAATTATCTGGTATAGACCTCTTAAAGGCCTTGGGACAGGATAAACAGACCAAGATTATTGCCACCTACCTGGAAAACATAAGTTCCGGTGATAACTTTGTCAAAAGTGCCGAAGATGCCTCCCTGCATAAGCCGGTAATTATTTTGAAGGCGGCCACCAGTGAGGCAGGCCGCCGGGCAGTGGCAGCCCATAACGGTGTTTCGGTCAGCATGGACACCGCCTATGGCGCCGCCTTCAAAAGGGCCGGGGTAATCAGAGCGATGACCTTTGGCGATCTGGTTGATCTCACCGTGGCATTTGCCATGCAGCCACTGCCGACAGGCAACCGCGTTCTGGTTATTACCAATGCCGGAGCCCCCGGCATTATGACAGTGGATGCTATCAGCAAAAACGGCCTGCTCCCAGGCTATCTCAACTCCCTTGAGGCCGCCGCCCTGCGCGACGGATTGCCGGAGGCGGTTACAATTTATAATCCCGTTGACCTCCTGGGAGATGCCGGCCCTGAGCGCTATGAACAGGCAGTCAGAATCGCCATGGCATCCAAAAATATTGATGCCGTAATTGTTATTCTGGCGGGTCGCATTGACGGTGCCTCTACAGAGACAGCCCTGGCAATCAGCAAAAATGCCAAGGGGACAAAACCGCTGTTAGTCTCATTCTTTGGAACCGAAAATGATAAGATTCGTGCCCTGTTGCGGGACGCTGGCATCCCGGCATATAACGCGCCGGAGCAGGCCGTTAATGCCCTGAAAGCCATGTATGAATATGTCACATGGCGACTCCGGCCACCGCGCGTGGTCACCCGCTTCAGGGTCAACCGCCGCCGGGTTGAACGGATAATATTCCGCAAATTAAGGGCGCAAAGCCCCATCATCAGTGAGGTCAAGGCCAAGGATATTCTTAAGGCCTATGACTTTCATGTACCAGCAGGGGGCATAGCTAGAAACGCCGCAGAGTCTGTAGATATAGCAACCCGAATCGGCTATCCTGTAGTCATGAAGATTATCTCAAACGAGATAATTCATAAAGGTGACATTGGCGGCGTCCGCCTTAATCTAACCAACCGCCAGGAGATTATCGATGCCTACGATTTGATGATGCTCAGGGTTCAGCGGCATATTCCGGATGCGATTATTGACGGCGTATATATAGAAAAGATGCTGGATAGCGGCTTGGAGGCCGCCTTGGGAATGAATCGTGACCCAAAATTCGGGCCAATGTTGGTGTTTGGCCTGGGCGGGGTTTTTGTGGAAAAGCTGAAGGACGTTGCCTTCTACCTGGCACCCATTACCTTTGACGAAGCGGTGCAGATGCTCACCACCACAAAGTCATATAAAAATATGTTGGATACCCGTGGCAGAGAGGCGGCGCATCTTACCGCCATCGCCCAGTGTTTACAGAAGATCAGCCAATTATCCACTGACTTTCCAGAGATCAGTGAGCTTGAAATAAATCCTCTGATTATTGGTGAAGCGGGCGCCGAGCCAATTGTGGTGAATGCCCGTTTAAAACTGAAGGCCGTGAACGATTATATGCGGGAATGACAATGCAGACAATAAATTTTGATCCTCTCTGGCAACAAAAATACAAGGCCATGCTCTCCACCGCCAAAGAGGCGGCAACGAGGCTGGCAGCGGGGCAAAGGGTATTCATTGCCACCGGCTGCGCCGAGCCGGTGGCTTTGGTGCAGGCCATGGTAAACCGGGCCGCCGAACTCACCGACCTGGAGATAATCCATCTTCTAACCAAGGGTGAAGCGCCTTATGCCGCCCCGGAATTGGCGGAGTGCTTCCGGGTTAACAGCTTTTTCATCGGCCACAATGTCCGCAGCCAGATCCAGGTGGGCCAAGGCGACTACACCCCCATCATGTTATCGGAACTGCCGGGACTCTTTAATTCAGGACGTATGCCCATTGACATCGCCCTAATCCAGGTTACGCCTCCAGACCAGCACGGCAGAGTCAGCCTGGGAATTTCCGTGGATATTGTCAAAAGCGCCGCTGAAAATGCCTCTCTAGTTATCGCCCTGGTGAACGATAAAATGCCCTTTACCTTTGGCGATTCCCTGCTTGATATAAATGATCTCGATATCCTGGTGCCAACCAGCACCCCCCTGCTTGAGCGGGCTTCAAAGCCAATTCACCCGGCCACCGCCACCATTGCCAGACACATCGCCGCCCTTATCGAAGACGGTTCCACCATTCAATTCGGCATGGGGCGAGTCCCCGGCATAGGCCGTATTCCACCGGCGGTAATGACCTGCTTAAAGGACAAACACGACCTTGGTATTCATACCGAGATGCTCACCGATTCAGTTATTGATCTGCTAGAATCAGGGGCCGTTACCGGCAAAAACAAGACCATTGACCGCGGCAGAGTAGTTGCGTCATTCTGCATGGGCAGCAAACGTCTTTATGATTTGGTGAACCAAAACCCTCTATTCTGCTTCAAACCCTCCGACTACGTCAACGACCCCTATATAATCAGCCGTAACGAAAAAATGGTTGCCATTAATATGGCCATGGCAATTGACCTTACGGGGCAGGTTTGCGTGGATTCAGCCGGTGAAAAATTTTATTCCGGCATGGGCGGTCAAATAGATTTTAACAGGGGGGCGGCCCGGTCAAAAGACGGCAAGCCGATTATTGTTTGCCCTGCCCTTGACAACAAAGGACTCTCAAGAATCGTCACCCGCCTCCGGCCCGGATCCGGGGTAGGTATAACTAGAGGCGATGTCCATTATGTGGTAACGGAACACGGCGTGGCATACCTGCACGGTAAAACGGTGCAGGAAAGAGCCCTGGCCCTAATCAGCATCGCCAACCCCGATTGCCGGGAAGACCTCTTCAAGGAGGCCATTGCCGCCAATTTGATCCGTCATGAATATGCCGGGGTCGAGGGCAGCTTTGTCGTCAGAGCCGCCGGCAAGCAAAAGTTGATCACCCTTGATGACGGCACCCAAGTCACCCTGCGTCCCATCAAACCCACCGATGAGCAGGGCATCAAGAACCTGGTTTACACCCTTAGCCAGGAAAGCCTTTATTATCGTTTTATGACCCATACCAAACAATTTGGCGCCAAACAAATTCTCGATTTTATTTATGTGGATCATCGTAAGAACGTTGCCGTTGTGATAACGGTGCCGGAGGGCCACGATGAAGATATTATCGGCATTGGCCGATATTTTCTGGACGAGCGTTCCAATCGAGCCGAGGTGGCCTTCATGGTACGGGATGAATGGCAGCATCGAGGCATTGGCAGCATACTCTTCAACCGCCTGGTAACCATCGCTAAACAAAGCGGCATTGCCGGATTCACCGCCGAAGTTTTACGTGATAACCGCAAGATGCAAAATATATTTAACCGCTCCGGTTTCAAGGTGGTGCAGCTGCTAGAAGATGATGTATATAGCTTCAGCCTGGATTTTTAGTACCTCACAGATTCTTTTCTTGTTTTTTTGAAAAGGATCTTATGAGGTACTTATGCCCCCTTTGTTGGGTGTTAGTACCTTAGCGTTTTGGCCCTGTCGGCTGACACCTCAATGCACTGAGCAGGAGATACAGGGGTCATAGGCTCGCACTAGCATTTCAGCAACCAGTTCGATCTCCTTATCGCTTTTCCCTTCCTCCACGCACCATTCCGCCAGGGCGGCAATATCAAGGTGAATATTGGCGTGGTTCTGACTGGTGGGGATTACGCAATCCGCCTTTTTAATCCGCCCCCGGCTGTCAAATTCCAGACAGTGATATAAAATTCCTCTTGGCACCTCAACCGCGCCAACTCCCACCCCTTCTTTAACCTCAACCGCCTGCCGTGGCTCCTGCCACGGGGTGTCAAGCAGGTTTTCTATAATAGTTATGGCATCTACAACCACATGAACGCACTCCACTAGTTGAGCGATATTATTCATAAAGGGATTATGATTGACAGGGACAAGACCAAGTTTCTCGGCAATTTCCCTGGCCGGGGCCTTCAGGCCATTGAAATTGTTATTCACCCTGGCCAAAGCTCCAACCGCCAACGATTTGCGGGACAGACGGCTTAGTTTGGCGGTGGACCAGTCCGCCATATACTCGTTCGTCATGGCCCTGTATTCATGCTCTTCTCTAATGACTCCGTCCGTTGAAACTAGCTGCCCGCCTATAAATGGATAATTCCCCTCCCCCCTCAGAGACACGAACTCAGTCTCCCGCTCGAAGGCGGGAATGATAAAGGTGGCAAAAAGATCGGCAGAGGCTGAGAGATCGGCCAACGAATCTTGCAGGCGCTGCCGCAATTTTTGCAGCCGATATTTATCGGGCAGCATGGTAAAGCCGCCGACCACCGTGCGGGTGGGATGAAGTCTGCGACCGCCAACCTCATCACACATATCGTTGGCTAGCAATTTCAGGCGCAGGGCCGTCCGCACAACATCAGGATGGGTATCCACCAATGGCAGGACACTGCCAACCCCAAAAAAATCAGGGGCCGCCAAAAAAAAGAGGTGCAGAATATGAGACTGCAAGGTCTCCATATGTTTTAAAAGAATTCGCAGCTTTGCCGTTTGTTCCGAAGGGGTAAAGCCAAAGCCATTTTCCACCGTCCGGATGGATGCCAGGGTATGGCCAATAGAGCAGATGCCACAAATACGGCCGCAAATCCAGGGGGCATTTTCATAGTGCTTACCCACCAGCATGGCCTCAAAAAAACGAGGGGTCTCCACAACCTCCCAGTTTGCCTTGCGAACCCTGCCATCCTCAATGCGTATCTGGATATTGCCGTGACCTTCAACCCTGGTTAGATGTTTGATGTCAATATTGCAGTTAACTTTCATTCTCCCCCCTTCAGCTTGTCGCGCATTTCCTGGGCGGCCTGAGCGAAGCCGCCAAAGCATTCGAGCCGGTCGAGAAGCCTTTCTTTGGGAATGTTTCTTTGTTCGACAATTTCCTCCAGTTGTTTTAAATTAGCGGCCGGCACCGGGCCCCGGCACCCCCAGCATCCCATCCGGTTTGTAGGGCACCATGAGTCACATCCGGCTCTGGTCACAGGGCCAAGACAGGGCTCGCCAAGGTCAAAAAGGCAAATGTTTTCGTTGGCTTTGCACTCCATGCAGACCGGATAATTGGGGTGATTTATTTCCTGCCCAAGCACCAGTTTGGTTACTATTTTTTCCAACTCTTCCTTTTTGATGGGGCAGCCATAGATCTCAAGATCCACCTTAACAAAAGCGCTGATTGGTTGGGCGCGCCGGCTTTCAATAGGGTAATCACCATATACTTCTTTTTTTACCCATTCCAGATCATTAAACCGGTTTTTTAGCTGATTTACCCCGCCAAAGCAGGCGCAACTTCCCATGGCAACTACCACTTTGGCATTCCGGCGAATGATCTGCAAACGCTCTTCCTCATCCCGCCTAGTCACTGATCCTTCCACAAAGGCAATCTCATAATCGTTCGACTTTTCTTTCATTCCCTCCCTGAAATTGACAATCTCCACCAGGGAAAGGAAATCAAGCAGGCTTGCCTCATTATTTAGGATTTGCAGCTGACAGCCTTCACAGGAACTAAGCTCAAAAAAACCGACCTTTGGCCTGACAAGCGGCACCCCAAGAAACGTCCGTTCAGTCTTCATCTTTTATCCTCTTTATTTCCTGGATCAGATAGCCTCTTTAAGATTCAGCACCGTCCAGTAATCAAAAACCGGCCCCTCTAAACAGGTATATGTGGAACCGACGTTGCAGCGGCAGCATTTACCCCGGCCGCAA
>JAADIV010000191.1 GCA_013151175.1 Deltaproteobacteria bacterium
ATACAACGCCTTATTGATCCTTATTACCCCGGGCAGATAAAGACCTGGTGGCAGAGAGGCCGCGATAGCAGTTTTGGCCCTGGCGGACACAGGCCTTTGCTGCCCGGCCGGTTTACCCTTATGTGGCAGAGCTGCCCCCATGGCAGCCAGATAATCAAGATTCAATTCCCGGCTGCTGACATCAAGCTGGATATCAGGTTTGCCCATATAGTTTTTCACCTTACCTTTTACGGCAATCCGTTCTCCACCAATAACCTTGTCCACGGTAAAGGTAATCTGGCGCGCGTCAAAATCCGCCTGGATTTTGGCATGGGGTTTAATTTTGCCATAGACCGCGTCAACCTGGGCCTGTAAATGCCCCTGAAAATTAAGTTTCGTCAGGTCAAGATCACGGCCTATACGCACCTTCAACCTTAGATCGGCAGTTATATCGGCATCAGGAAGCTCTTTCTGGAAATCACGAAAGGTTATTTTGGCATTTTTAATCCTGATTTGCTTTACAGACAAGGCAATAGGCAGGGTAATAGCGGCAGACTTGCCGGTGTCTGCCTCATCTTTAGCTGCGGCCCCCGCAGCCAGGGAAGCAAAATTGAACTTACCGGCCCTATCACGCACCAGCATGATGGTTGGCGAGTCCAAAAGAATTTCACTTACCGTAAGTTTTTTATGCAAGAGAGGCATAAGGTCATAACTGATCTTAAAGGCCCGGCTGTGGATAAAATCGGTTTTACCATCGCGCTCCTTTATGGCGAAATCTTTGATGACTACGCCGCTGAATAAACTTACCCCGATACTTCCTATAGTCACCTTACGGTCAAGAGCCCTTTCCAGTGGCGGAATAACCAGAGCCTTGATCCGGGTGTTGGTCAGGTAGGATTTAATGAAAATATTCATCCCCACGATAACCACCACAACCAGGGCCGCCAATACACCAATAATTTTCAGCAGTTTTGCCATTTTTCCCCTCAAAAAATTATTAACTCAAAAAGAACTTTGCTCCAGATAGACCTCAACGATTATCCATTGTAAAATAAATAAGGCTATATTAGAATCTTTAATTACTCCGTCCCAAAGAAAAAAGGAGATGTCATGCTCACCTATTTAACCCCTGCAAGCTGCGCCCTGCTAGTGGTTGACATTCAGGAAGTTTTGCTGCGGGTAATCTGCCAACGGGATCAGGTAATTAAAAACGCGGGTCTCTTGCTAAGAGCCGCCAACACCCTGAATATCCCAGTTATCGCCACAACTCAATACGCTGCCCGTATCGGTCAATTCCCGCCGGAGCTTAACACCCTGCTGCCTAATCCCCCGTTGGATAAAATGGAGTTTGGCTGCTTTAACAATCAAAAGATCAGCGCCGCCATTACTAGCCTCGGCCCCAAAATTAACACCCTGATTGTTGGCGGGATTGAAACCCATATATGCGTTTACCAGACAGTTTTAGGTGGTCTAATGGCCGGTTATAAAATGTTGATCCCCACCGATGCCGTCTCCTCCAGAAGCGCGGGAAATAGCGCTAGCGGCCTCGCCCGGATAAGGGAGATGGGCGGCCAGGTGCTGAACACCGAGATGATAATTTACGAACTGCTGCAAAGGGCCGGTACCCCGCAATTTAAGGAATTACTCCCCTTTCTGAAGTAAGAGTTTAATAAATTTTTGATAATTCCGATAAAGGTTTTAGGCTGACTTTACTAACCCGCCATAATCAATCATAAAATAATGACCAGCAATATATTTTATGGTAGCATTACCCTAGTGTTTCCTGTTGGTTGTAAACGGAACCAAGGACTTTAGATTGCCCGTGGTTTATCCTGTATGGGGAGTTAGATTAAATAACACATAGGCGGAGACATGACCGGCAAAGATATGTGCGGCGAAGAAAAACGGCTATATGAGCGCTTGCCTAAAAATACGGCAATTATCTACCACCATATGGATGAACTAACCGATGGTGACGGTGGACACGATGCCCAGTTATTCGATTTCAGCGGCGGCGGCGCCCGCTTTCTGACCAATGAACTACTGGCCAAAAACTCCCAACTGGTTTTAAATCTCGAGTTTGGCGGTTGGCGAAATAATAATAACGAGTTGATATGGACTGGCGAAAATCGTGACATTGGTAGATTGCAAGCTATCGGCGTGGTAATGTGGTGTTCAGCCGCCGACAAAAATGGATTGCACGAAATCGGCATACGTTTTGTCGGCAGAGTTAATTGACCATTGCTGTCCGATTAGAGTTTTGCCTTTATTCTAAATAATTTTTAAAATGTCTTTGTTATTCTTGGCACGAAAACAAGTCATAAGGCACTAAGAATTGGAGAAGATTATGGCGGTAGACAATAGGCCTGAAGTAAATTTGGAGATTTGCAGCGGCTTTCTCAGGATCCCGACCAATGACCTCATATACAATATAAAGGTATTGGCTTCGGCTGAATCAAGCACCACCAGGGTTATTGAAAAGATTGTTGAAGTCGAAAAAAGGGCGGAGCCAGTGCCAGTCCCCCCGGCGCCTAAGCCTGCGGCCCCCGAACCCACCGCTCCGCTGTCGCAGGCCGATGACTATTACCAACAAGCGGCTCTCCAATTTTACCGTGATTTAAAAAAATGCCAGGAGTCTTATGCAACCACCGAGCAGGAGGACAACACGAGCAACGGCCTCAATGATCTGGCAGAAATGGCAGGTGAGTTAAGAGAGGTTTTAAATGGCATAAAAAAATCTCTGCCGCCAACCACTTCCAACGGCGGCGGGCAAGATAGCCCGCTCGCGGCCTTAAAGGCTGTCGCCGCCAAGATAGCCCAGGCCAGAAAGCTGGCAGAAGGGCCGGTCAGCGAAACCGCCCCTGAACCCGGCGCTAAAAACGAACCTGCCCCAACCGCCGCCTCTGAAAAGCACACCCGTTACCTGTTCAATTTTGACGCGGTATTTCAAACCATTTACGAACTATGTACCAATGAGACCGTCAAAGATCATGTCCAAAAAGCCAGAGCCCAGGCCGATGATATTTTTGCCAAAGAGACATTCTATGACGCCCTGAGTCCCAAAGTCGCGAAGTTGGCAGAAGATGATGGATTTTTCACCATACCCATGAGTGATATTTTTAAATCACTGGATGTGGCTTGCTCTGACAAGGGTATAAGCAATCTGCTAAAAAAAATGGATCAGCAGCAGAGCACCATTTTTCTGGATCAGTTTTTACCGCTTGAGGTGCCGCCCACTGAAGAAATTGAAATACCGGCTCAAGCCGCCGCGACCGGCGGTGAAGCTTCTGCTGCATCTTCCGGGAACAATGGCATAGCCGCCATCCTTGCCAAAATCGAGACAGAGATAAATAGCATAAATATTGCCGGTCAATATGGCCCTCCAGAAAATCTGGTAGACGGCATAGATAACGCCGTAAATATTACCGCAAGCATCGCCTGTGATGCCGGCCAAATTGCCCGCGTCTCCAAAATCGACAGTCAATTCCGCTGGCTGCCGGTCAAGACAGCAACGATGTTTATGGATAATCTGTTATCACAAAAAGATGGCGATCCCCACCTGTCTTTCGCCGATGGGGAGAAAAAAGCCAAGGCCGTGACTGCCGAATTCAATACCCAGGAAACAGAGAAACTAGACCTGTTGCTGCGGGCGGTAAATGAGCCGGATGACGAAGAAGACGATGATGACGATGGCGGAGAGGTCGGCCAGGATGAGATCGACCGCCTCCTGGAAGAAATGGGCTGATTTATATAATTTAAATTGAAAAAAATTGAAAAAGTCTTAAGATAGGGGGCGGCGAACCTGCCATGTTGTGTTGGCGGGTTTTTTTCGGCCCTGCGCAGTATCGCAACTGGCTAATAATCCAATCTTTTCAGTTCATTTGAGATTTATCTATGACGAAAAAAAAGCAGGGAAACATCGTTTGGAATTTTTTTGCCTCAGTGAAGTTGGCTCTTTTTACCCTCTTTACTTTGGCGGCAACCTCGATAATCGGCACGATCATCCCCCAGAACGAGATGGCGTCACATTATGTGCACCTCTACGGCCAAACTACTGCCAGGATATTTCAAATCCTGAGCATCACCAATATGTACCAATCCTGGTGGTTTCGTGCTCTTCTAATTCTATTCTCAACAAACCTCACCATTTGTACCATCGAACGCTTGCCAAATATCTGGCGGGTGGTAACTCTTGACAATCTGAGTACCAGTATCAGCCGTTTGCAAAAAATGGCTATAAGGCGCGTGTTCAAAAGCGGGGTTAATCAGGAGCAGACCGGGCTTGCTGTGCAAAAAATTATGCATCAAGCAGGTTGGCAGGCCGACCAACGCGCCAGAGATGAGGGAACTTTGTTTTTTTCCCAAAAGGGGGCCTGGACCAGGCTGGGAGTTATCATGGTTCATACCAGCATCCTGACTATCTTTGTCGGCGCCCTGATTGGCAAGTTGTATGGATTTAAGGCCGGAGTCATGCTCCCGGAGGGAAGCAGCACCAATATAGTTTATAAATCTAGCGGAGATCACTCTCCCATTCCCCTGGGTTTCACCCTGAGATGCAACGCCTTTAATCTAAGCTATTACGATACGGGAATGCCCAAAGAATACCGGTCGGATCTGACTGTTAGTAAAAATGGTAAGGATCTCTTGTCCAAGTCAATTGTGGTAAACGACCCCCTACAGTTTGGCGGGCTCACCTTCTATCAATCAAGCTTCCAGGCTATACCCGGCCAGTTCGCCGCCAGTCTCACCAGCAAATCAACCGGAGCCAAACAAAAATTCTTCCTGCGATATCCCACCGAACGGGCACGTCTATGGCCCGCCGAAAAAGTAAGGTTTGGTATAACGGACATCGCCGGCCCCAATATGAGGCAGAAATACCGTTATAAGATATGGTTTTCTGATGGTAAGGGCAGCCCGTCAACATTTTGGATTGACCAGAATCACCCGGTAAAAATTGAGAGGCCCGGCAACAACTATCTATTGTTGGTAAAGCCACGTTTTGCCACCGGCCTGCAGATTGCCAAGGATCCCGGAGTTTGGGTTGTTTATATCGGCTGTATTATGATGATTCTTGGTCTAATCATTATCTTTTTTATGTCACATAGACGCATATGGGCTCTTGTGTCTGAGAATGAGGGAGAGAGCAGCATTTTGCTTTGCGGCACGAGTAATAAGGATAAAGTCGGATTTGAAAAAGTTATGACCTCTCTCTATAAGGGGTTTGCAGACAGTCAATTTTTGCGGGGAGAAAAGCATGAATAGCAGCCAGTTATTGGGAATCACCATATTTGCCTACCTGTTGGCATCCATATTGTACATCGCAATCTTCATTTTCAGGGCCAAAAAACTTGGCGTTGTCGCATCTTTGGTCACCGTTGCGGCCTGGTTGATTCAGACCGCAGGCATAATTATGCGTTGGGTTGAGTCATATAAAATGGGTTACGGCCATGCCCCATTGTCCAATATGTATGAATCCCTGGTTTTCTTCGCTTGGGCCATTGCGATTATTTACCTTTGGATTGAATGGAAGTTTAAAAACAGGCTGATTGGCGCCTTTGTTGTGCCCTTTGCCTTTATCAGCATGGCTTACGCCTCATTCTCCACGGAGTTTGGCAGAACCATCAAGCCATTGGTTCCAGCCCTGCAGAGCAACTGGCTCATCGGCCATGTTGTAACCTGTTTTATAGGCTATGCCTCATTTGCCATCGCCTGTGGTCTAGGTTTTATGTATATTTTGAAAGACCGGCGGGAACAAGCAAAAAAAGAGAACAAGCAAAAATCGGATGGGCTGATCGATACCCTGCCCCAATTAAGGCTGATTGACGATGCAATTTACAAGACGATTGTTTTTGGTTTTGTCTGGCTCAGCACAGGAATTATTGCCGGGGCAATCTGGGCAAATACTGCCTGGGGTACTTATTGGAGTTGGGATCCAAAAGAGACCTGGTCATTAATCACCTGGTTTGTTTATGCCTCAGCCCTCCATGCCAGATTCGTGCGGGGTTGGAACGGCCGCCGTATTGCCTGGATTGCCATTCTAGGATTTGTGAGTGTTATATTCACCTACTACGGAGTGAACTTTTTACTCTCCGGTCTGCATAGTTACGGCAGTGCTTAAGTAAGGACAATTCTCCCCTCGGATAGCCTGAGGTTAAGCTACCCAAACAAAAATACCCGAGTCAAAGACTCGGGTATTTTTTTGTATTACTGGAGGCGGCGAGCGGAGTCGAACCGCTGAATAAAGGTTTTGCAGACCTCTGCCTTAGCCACTTGGCTACGCCGCCATAAATCAAAAATGAGGGCTGATATTAGCCGCCCTCAGATATTTTGACAAGCTAAAAATTACAATGATCGAATTATTACAACAATTAATAACAGAGCAGACTCCTAGACTTATAGAGTTGCAAAATATCCTCGGCCACAAGTTTAATAAAACAAAATTGTTACTGCGGGCCCTGACCCATCGTTCCTTTACCTATGAGCACCCGGAATTACCTAAAAATGACAACGAGACACTGGAATTTCTGGGAGACGCTGTCATTGATTTAGCAGTGGGTTTTATGTTGTTTAACCATTATCCCCGAAGGGCCGAAGGCGATCTCACCAAGATTCGCTCCGCCCTGGTGCAGGAAAGCGGTTTAGCCTTGGTGGCGCGTAGGCTTAATCTTGGGAAGTACCTGCTATTAGGTAAGGGGGAAGATAACAGCGGCGGCCGCCAGAAGGATTCGCTTCTCTCATGCACCTATGAGGCTGTTATCGGTGCTATATTTGTTGATGCCGGTTATGAAAAGACCGCCGTAATCATCCACAATCACTTCGCTGATCGTCTGGAAATTGGCCGTGATACCGGCAAGATCACCGATGCCAAGAGCAGTCTGCAGGAATTGACTCAAGGCGAGCATGGCCTCACCCCTGCCTACGTCCTTGAGAAATCCCAAGGGCCGGATCATGACAAGACTTTCACCATAGCCGTTGAACTAAACGGCAAAAAAATTGCGGCGGCCTCGGCCAAAAGTAAAAAGGCGGCAGAGCAAAAAGCCGCCGCCCTGGCCCTGGAACACCTTGCCAAACACAAATGAACCACAATGGTACCCGCGCCCCACTCATCATCCCCATATTTATCTCCCACGAAGGCTGTCCCCACCGCTGTCTGTTCTGCAACCAAAGTCCCATTACCGGGGTTAAGGAGCTAGCACCAGCCGTGCAGGCCAGCGATGTTAAACTTGAGATTGACAAGTGGCTGACCAGATCGCCGCGCCGGGGCCGCCAGATACAGGTGGCCTTTTACGGGGGCAGTTTTACCGCTATATCCCTGGAGCGCCAACAGGAGCTTCTGGGGGCGGTACAGCCGTTTTTGCGGGATGGCAGGATCGATTTCATCCGCCTCTCCACCAGACCGGACTATATTGACGCGGCCACGGCCGATTTTTTATGGGGCTACGGTGTCAGGGTAGTGGAACTTGGTATCCAGTCCATGAATGACGAAACTCTCACCGCCAGCCGCCGGGGACATACCCTGGCGCAATCAATTCAGGCCCTTGAGATTCTTACCGCCTCCAAAATAAAAACAGGGGCGCAGCTCATGATTGGCTTGCCGGCTGAGACCACTGCCGGCGCCCTGCGGGGTGCAAAGCATCTTACCCGCTTAAAACCTGATTTTGCCCGTATCTACCCGGCCCTGGTCATCAAAGGCAGCGGTCTGGCGGCGTTATATGAACAAAAAAAATACCGTCCCCTGACCCTTAACCGCACCATTGTCCTGGCAGCAAAGATAAAGAATGTTCTGGCCGCCAACGGCATTCCCGTTATTCGTATCGGCCTGCCGCCTTCCACTGAACTGGCAGAAAGCCTGATTGCCGGGCCATATCACCCCGCCCTGGGTGAACTTGTAGCCGCCAGAATTTTTTTCAAGCGGGTCAGGAAAATTCTCCGCCAACGACCGGCGACAAACCATAAATTAATAATCGCCGCCCGAGATCGCTCCATCTTCTACGGCCAGAAGAAATGCAGTCTTTATCGCCTAAAAAATTTAGGTTTACTGGATAAGGTTACGGTGATTTTCGCCAACACAATAAGAGGACAAATCGAACTGCGGGAGAATGTGGAATCCGTTATTTAGAGGCCCGCAGGTACACCCTGAGGGGGGCGGGATAGCCCTCCACTGTGAGTCGCGGATTTTCGGGGTCAATAAAATCGTTATAGGATTCAAAAGTCATCCAGTCCGTGCGCCGCTGCTCCAGGTCAGACATGGGGTGGGAATCAAACAGCTCAATGGCGCTAAAGCCCGTTCTCTTGAGCCAATTTTGCAGACAGGCGGCGGTGGGGATAAAATAGGTTCCCGGTACCTTGGCGTAACGGCTCTCAGGAAAGAGCGCCACTGGTTCATCCCCTGGAATGGCCTGTGACTCCACGATTAATAGGCCGCCTGGTTTCAGGGCCGCTCTGATCTGCCGGAGCATCTCCACCGGCGATGCCCGGTGATAGATAATTCCCATGAGAAAGATGACGTCAAAACACTCCGGGAATAAACCGATATCTTCCACCCCGAATGGTTCGACCCGCAAATTATCCTGACCGGCCAGGCGGTTTAAGGCCCGGAAGGCGTAATAATGTTGGACATAAGGCTCAAATCCCAGCACCATGGCCGGATTAGCCGCCGCCATTCGGAACATATAATAACCGTTATTACAACCGATGTCGGCAATCACCCGGCCCCGGAGATCCGGTAGCACTGGTTGCAGCCGCCGCCATTTCCGATCGCTCCGCCACTCGGAATCAATATCAAGTCCAAAGATGGAAAACGGCCCTTTTCGCCAGGGCATGAATTGCCGCATTACGTCCCGTACCAGGTGAAATTCCGCCGCGCTGATCTCGTTCCTGGCGCCAATCCGCACTACATCACCGCTAAAATCCAACCACTTGGCCCGTATTCCCGCCATTTTTTCATATAGTTCCCGAAAACGGCTGAAACCCTTTTTATCTTGGGCAAACCGCCGCCGCATAGTTTCATGCAGGACACGAACCGCCCCGGCCTCGGCTTTGGGCATTAAAGACAAATATGCAGGCATCTTAACTTATTCCTTCACCGCCACAAATGATGAAAAGTTGAACCACTGGAAGAATTTATCGGCATGTTGAAAACCGGCCTGCCGCAGCATCCTCAGATTCTCGGCGTCAGCGAAGGGAATCAGGACATTCTCTAGGGCCTCACGCTTTTGGGAAATCTCAATCTCGGAATACCCCTGCCGCCGCTTAAAATCGAGATATAGCTGAATAAAGACGCGGTTAAAGAGCGGGTCGTGATGCACGGATTTTTCACTGATAATCAGAACTCCACCGGCAGGCAGGACATCATATATATTTTTGATAAAATCCTGCCGGAGCATGGGCCGGATAAATTGCAGGGTATAGTTCATAATGACGGCGGCCGGTTCACGCAACGGGACAGAGAAGATGTCCGCCGCCTGAAAGTCAAGGCAGTCTAGCTTGGAGTACATCCCGGCCTTACGGGTGGCCTTGCGAATCATGGCGTCTGAATTATCGACCCCGATAAAATGGAGGCGCAGATGAGCCAGGCAGCGCGACAGCTCAATTAAGGTATTGCCGGTGGAGCAGCCCAAGTCATAGACCCGCCCACCCGGTTTGAGCAGGCCCGCCAATAACTGACCGGTCATGGCAATGGTCTCGCGGTAAAATGGTACACTGCGCCCCAACATATCGTCAAAAACCTCTGCCACCTCATCGGTAAAGCAGAAATCTTCAACGGCGGATTTCTTATATAAAAACAGTACCCGTCATGAAAACTGAATTCTTTTATCCGCCACCAAATCGGGATTGGGCCGGTATAATAATATCATCCCGCCAATTACCTGGGCCACGGCGGCGCCGGTGGCAAGACTCAGTTCTCCGGCCGCCCCGTTACGATCCAGAGGACAATTATTCTGCACCTTGACCTTTATTAATTCCCGTTTGCTCAGCAGGACATCCACCGATGCCAATACCGCATCGGACAAACCCTCCCGCCCCAGCATCGCCAAAGGCGTAAGGTGATGCCCCAATGCCCTGAGCTGCCGGGCCTCCTTATTACTAATCACCGTTCTCGGCTGTTTTTTCTTTTTATTCATTTGTCTGCCCCATAAAATAACTTAAAATAAATTGGAAATAATCTTGGCGCCGCCCACCCAGGTGCCGATCATCGAGCCGAAACCTGGCAGTAAGAAGGCCATGATGACCTTGAGCAATTTATTGCGCCACCAACCCTTAAAGGTTGTCATATCATCCAGAGCCGTTTCAAATTCCCTGACCACCGGCGGCCTCACCATCACCTGAATAAACGCCGTAACATAGCCGGCGCCAATCACCGGGGTCAAACTCGTTATGGGAGCAGCGACAAAGGCCCCGATTATGGTGAAAGGATGGGATAAGGCAATTGCCGCGCCTATAGCCGAAGGAATCCCGTTGGCCAATATCCAATAGATGATATTGGCGCCCGCCACAGCACCGCCCTTGTGCAGAGCGATAAATATAATTGAGCCAATAATAATCGCCGGAATTGACCAACCCAGAACCTTCCAGACAGGCGACACCGGCGGGATGGTATTTATTTCGGCCAGCCGGGCGGCCCCGTCCTCGGGCAAGGCCCTGATCGTCCCCGCCAAGTGTCCGGCCCCAACCACGGCGACAATTTTTTTACCCTGGGAAGCCTTAATCTTTTCAGCAAGAAAGGTATCACGCTCATCAATAATTACGGTTTTCAATTCCGGCATACTCTGGCCCAATTCGTTAAGTAACTCGGACAAAACGTCCTGTTGCTTTAACTCGTTAAGCTTTTCCTCATCCAATGCCGTATTGTCAAAAAGACTCGCCATCAGATTAGCCAATAAATAGCTCTTTTTCCAGGACGGAGTGGCCCGCCAGGCCCGGCGCAGAGTTACCCGCACCTCCCGGTCACAGAGGGCTACGGGAATATGACTATCCTCGGCAGCCTGGGCGGCCTCTAAAAGCTCCGTGCCTGGCATAACCCCCAATTGGGCGCCAAGTTTTTTCTGGTAAGAGGCCAAAATCAGGTTAACCGCTAAAGTAGATAATTGTTTCGTGCGAATAATCTGTTTTAAATCCAGGGCCTCCCAGCGTTTTTTGCGGGCCAGGGCGTCATAGCGTTTCTGATCAAGTTCAATGCATACACAGTCCGGCTTCTCAAGTTCAATAACCTGCCGGGCCAAATCTGCCGACTGCTGTGAGATATGGGCTGTACCTACCAGGATGATCGTTCGTTCCCCAAGCAGCACAGTCTGCACCTCTGGTGGGTATTTTGATTCTACTGGGGCATCATTTTGCATAAATTTCCCTTACAAATAATTACGGCATTATCCGCAAATATATAAATTTGCCACACAATAGTTTACCAAGAGAACAAGGCACAGAGTCGGGGTAATATAGCATATAGGATTTAGGCGTCCATAATAATTTTCCCCATACCCGGGGCTCAGGTGGAATTTAAAAAAGCTGTATAGAAGTGGTCCCATTCGTTTGAACAAAATTAAGCGTTTCTTAAGTGGACTCTCTGCCTATTTACGCTGCCAGTTTAACCGGCGGCAGCATCACGGCATACGCTTCATCAGGTGTTCTCTTTGCCAATCTTGAATGTGGCCTGGATCGGTTGTACCAATTAAGGTACTGCATAATTGAATTTCTAGCCTCAGTAACTGAGTCATAAGCATATAGATACACTCGCTCATATTTCACTGATTTCCACAGCCGTTCTACAAAGACATTATCTCTCCAGGTCCCACGCCCGTCCATGCTGAACTTTGGAATGGTCAAGTAAAAATGGACAGTTTTTTCATGCGGCTATTTTGTTAGCTGCCCAGTTTTTCAAGAACTCTCTTGGACTTAAATTTCCTAGGTGAGAATGCCTGCGAAAGCTGTTGTAAAACATCTCGATATAATCAACAATATCTGATTTGGCTTCACGGCCAGTCTTGTAACTAGTAGAATATACTCTCTCTTTCTTCAGTGAACCAAAGAAGAGCTTTCTGCAACCGCATTATCCCAACAATTACCCTTACGGCTCATGCTCCCTTTGATGCCATGGCCACTGAGATAATCCCGGAAATTTTTACTACAATACTGGCTTCCACGGTCAGAGTGAAAGATTAGCCCTTGTGTTGGTTTCTGTTTCCAAACAGCCATTCTCGCAGCATTTATCACGAGGTGGCGATCAATCTTGTCGCCCATTGACCATCCGACAACTTCTCTATTGAAAAGATCTATCACTACAGCAAGATAGAGCCACCCAGACCAAGTGTGAATGTAGGTGATATCCGACACCCAAACCACATTAGGGGCTAGGGTCGTGAATTCTCTCTTGAGCAGATTAGGAAAGACTGGTTCTTTATGATTACTGTCTGTGGTGGTCTTATAGCGTCTTTTCTGCTTAGCCTTGACCTCGGCTATAGCCATGACCGTTTTGGCTCGATAACGACCACAGAAGAAACCTTGAGCCATCAACTCCTGGCCATGTCGCCTAGCCCCATAAGATGCGTGGGATGTCTTGTGAACGTCCTTGACCACTTCAGCCATCTTTTTGTTTTCTTGAGCATGCTTAGATTCGCCACGGATTACCCAAACATAATAACCACTTCGAGACACATTCATCGTACTGCAAAGCAAGGTAATGGGGAACGCCTTCTTCTCCTGCTGAATAAACTCATACCTCATAGAGTTTCTTTGGCGAAGAAGGCTGCTGCCTTTTTTAATATTTCACGCTCCATCAACAACCGTTTGTTTTCCCGCTTTAAACGATTGTTTTCTGCTAGTAATCCAGAATCACTACTCTTGGAATTTGGGTCAAATTGCTTTTTCCAGTGCCTAATAGCACTCTCACTGACTCCAAGGTTTTTGGCAGCTTCAGTTATCTTGTAACCCTTCTTAGCTACGAGGTTAACAGCTTCCAATTTGAATTCTTTGGGGTAATACTTTTTCTTCTTTTTCTCCATCTGAACACCTCCGTTTTACGGAACATAATCCGCAAGCTTTTAGTGTCCATCTTTATTGTACCACTCCA
>JAADIV010000022.1 GCA_013151175.1 Deltaproteobacteria bacterium
TATGCTTCGAAGTCTTAGGTAAGCTAAGACTCCGATAGGCATCACGCTGAATAGTTACGAAATGGGAAAAACAAAGTGAATGTGGCGCTTTTATGATAAGCAATTTAATTCTTTTTGTAGATGATGAATAAATTATGACAAAAATTGGCGAGAAAATTCTTGAGAAACAGGGCCATAAAGGCACCGTATTTACCAATGTTGTGGTGCCTAAGGCAATAATTAGGTAATTTGAAAACCTTAACGAGAGGGATTGACAATGAACGGAATTAAGCTGAGAACCAAAATAATTATTTTATCTTCATCTCTTATTTTCTTGATGATTGTTGCTGCGATATTTGGAGTTAGTAAGATGAAAAGTTTGGGGGTAGAATTATCCGCTATTGCAAAAAATAATATTCCAGTGACCAATGCAATTGCCGATATAACGCAGTATCAACTTGGACAGGATATTTGGTTGGAAAGGGCATTAAGATACGGTAATATCCCCGTTGGTAAAGAGAAGGAACGAATTGGCCTTAAAAAAGCAGAAAAAGAATTTGGCAAATTAAGCAAATCTGTTGATAACACCTTGCAAAAAGCAAATACTATTTTTCAAAAAGGAGAAAATAAAAAGAGATTTGTGAAAATTGAGAAGAAACTAAATGTAGTTGACCATTTGTATAACAAGTATAAAAAACGTGCAAAAATGGTATTTTCACTCATTAACAATGGCAATATTGCTCGGGCAGAGCAGATGTCAGAAAAAGCGGAACAGGAAGGTGTAAAGTTGGGTAATTCGCTTGAAGATACCTTCAGGATGACAGACAAATTCACAGAAAATTCGTCTATCAAAGCAGAAGACGATGAACAACTGGGTATAAAAGGCTTGGCCTATATTTCCGTTTTTAGTTTAATTTTCGGCATTATTATTAGTTTTTTTATAACTCGTTCTATTGTTCGTCCCATTGGTAATGCGGTTGAAAATCTTAACGAAGGAGCTACTCAAGTTGCAGCGGCATCTAACCAGGCTGCTTCCTCAAGTCAACAACTTGCCGATGGTGCTAGCAATCATGCTTCTGCCCTGGAGGAAACATCGGCATCAATAGAAGAGTTAACTGCCATGACAAAACAAAATTCAGAGAGTTCTCAACAAGCCAATATGGAGATAAAGGAAACCAACCAAATTGTGAGCAGTGCCAAGCAATCTATGCAACAATTAACCTCAGCCATGCAAGAGGTAGCTCGTGCCAGTGAAGATACTGCCCAAATCATAAAAACAATAGATGAAATCGCCTTTCAAACCAATCTTCTTGCGTTAAATGCCGCTGTTGAAGCAGCTCGTGCAGGAGAAGCGGGTGCGGGCTTTGCTGTAGTGGCAGATGAGGTCAGAAACCTTGCGATGAGGGCAGCTGATGCGGCAAAAAAGACATCTGGGCTATTGGAAGATACCAAAACAAAAGTAGTGAGCAGCAATAAACTTTTAACTATAACCAACCAAGACTTTGCTCTAATTGTCGAAAAAACAGAAAAAATAAGTACGTTAGTCAATGAAGTGTCCGTTGCTTCTAATGAGCAGACAACGGGTATAGCACAAATAAATATTGCAGTATCTGAAATGGACAAAATCGTACAGGCCAATGCCGCCAACGCCGAAGAAACCGCGGGTGTATCTGAAGAATTGAACGCTCAGGCAAAATCAATAAAAGACGAATTAAGTCAGCTTGTTTTACTCATAAAAGGTAAATCGTTTGTAAAAAAAAATGAGCCTGTAAAAGATTTTGTGTCAATGGCCATACCAATAACCCATTGATCATCCTTGGGAATCCGGGGGCAGGTCTTAATTATTGACACATATGTTTCATGTGGCTAAACGGCAAAAGGATTAAAGACCTTCTTTTATCTTTTGTTGTTTAAAAAAAGTCTCATTTACTATACAGTCTTGAACAGATACTTGCGACTCTTTCAGAAAAGAATCCCCGGAGAATAGATTATTGCCTTTATCCATCGAAGAATCCATTAAAAAATTAAAGGCTGAGATAATCGCCCAGGACTGGCGGCTCAGCCCAAAGCGGGCCGCTGGTCTTGAAGAGGCATTTCAATGCCTGCGGCAGCGGTTTAAAAATCGCCGGGCCACCAATGCCATGCTGATTATGGCCGGCAGTGTCCTCGATTATATAAAAAAAAGAGGCGGCAACCCACCAGAGACTATTGAACTGCTCAAGGAATCCATGGCTCATGTGGTTAATTTGTATGAAGACTTAACCTTTGATCCGGAAAAGGAGAAACTGCTCTTTGCCGGGTTGTTCAAGCGCTTCCAGAGATTAAAGACGAAAGTCCGGGGCAATGGAAGTTTCAAACCTCAACCGGGGCGATCCGTTGGCCTGCCGGGTAAAGGGCAAGCGGTTGCGAGCGGCCAAGATGTAAAAGTGCAGAACGTCGGGGGATTAATCGATCCAACCAAAGTTGAGAGATTAATAGAAGATTTAAAAAATTCCCTGGATCGGGCCGGTGAGGCTAGCATCGCTATCAGCAAAATTCTGGCCGATACATTAGGGCCGCGCGGCTTAAAATTGGCAGAGGGCGAAGATGCTGAGACCGTTCCTGCAATAGCTCCGGTAGATTTTACCGGGCAAAAAGCCCCGCAAAAGGTTGCCGGGCAAACTGACATTAAGGCGGGGAAGCGGCAGCCCCTCAATATACAGGTCTGCTACCCTGACGAATTACGGCAGCTCACCATAAATGGGGTTCATGTTGCCATTCCGGCCGAAATCGTTGCTTTAGTGCGGCCGTTAAAAAATAGTAAATTACAGAAGTGCCTGCAAGATGCCCAAGTGCCGCTTAAATATTTTTCCGGTTTTATGCGAAGATTGTCTCATCAGTTCAATGGTATTTTAGCGACCATAAAAGATAAAAAATTGAAGCGGATAATCCTGCCTATAATGATTCCGCAGGGTTTTTATTTCGTGGAGGTACCTGATCTGCAGGCCACGACCATGGTGGTTATTTCGGCAGGCAACTGGCACGGGGTTCTGGCCTGTACGGAGGTGCATGATGAAACCTGCATGATGCAAAAATTTGAAAACCAAAAAAATGGCGATATTGCCGGACTTGCCCATCTTGAAGACGATCAGCAGGTTATGTTGCTTGACTCGCAAGGCATTTTGGCCAGGGAAGGTTTTTTACTGATGACGTAGTGTTTGTCGATAGATTTGGGTATGTTCTTTAGCGCCTTATGAATTGTTTGCGTATCAAAATTAGCGGAGGATTATCATGGAGCGGCGGAAAAACACCAGGGTAACATTTCAGACGACTGCTGACCTTAGCTTCAACCATAGAAATTATCGGCAATGCGAAACGCAGAACCTCAGCTTGAAGGGAATGTCCGTCAGGGGGATAACCGGTCATACCTGCGGTGAGATATGTGATATTTCCCTGGCATTGAGCGGTAGCAGCAGCAGGCTTGTTCTCAATATGAGGGGCGAAATTGTCCGGGTGGACGAAGATGGCATCGGTCTCCATTTTATCGATATTGATCTGGACAGTTTCTATCATCTGAAAAATATTCTCTATTATAATGCCGATGATCCCGATAAGGTTGCCGGTGAAGTGGCCTGAGGGGGGGCGAGAAATTAAAAAGCACGGCATATACGGGTGAAAAGGTAATTTTTGCGACCCCTGAGTATGAGCTAAAAAAATGCAGGAGAAGAAAATGACTGTTAAAAAGGATACAATTCGGCATACCCCTTTTATCCTGGCGCTGTTTTTTTTGATAATGGTCGGGGTAGGAATATATTTCAAGGAACCAAGCAGGGTAATGCACCAGGCCTGGCAGATATGTTTAAGCTGCATAGGGATAGGTTAAGCCATGGGAGCAATGTCAGCAGTACGTAAATGGGTACAGACCATCCTCGCCCTGGCCGCAAACGGCAGTTGGACTTTCCCCTGGACCAAGATGATTTACCAGGGGCCTTTGAAGGTTATCTGTTCGCCGGGACTTAATTGTTACTCCTGCCCCGCCTCCACCACCTATTGCCCAATAGGTGCTCTCCAACAATTGTTGGGAGGTATCAGGATGGCCCTGTTTAACGGTCAATACTTCTTTGGCCTGTACATAGTCGGCACCCTTGGGGTTATAGGCGCCTTTGTTGGCCGTATGGTTTGTGGTTGGGCTTGCCCCTTTGGTCTGATTCAGGAGTTGCTGCATAAGATCCCTTCCGCCAAATTTGGGATACCACGGTGGATGCGCTATATAAAATTTGCCGTGCTCCTCATTATGGTGATTATCCTGCCCCTCTTTGCGGTCGATAAAATGGGCATCGGCAGCCCCTGGTTCTGCAAACACCTCTGCCCGGCGGGAACCCTGGAGGCCGGTATCCCTCTCCTGTTGATGCATCCCAATCTGCGGGCAACCGCCGGCTGGCTGTTTCTAAATAAGCTGATGTTTCTGGTTATCTTCCTCGTCTGGAGTATTCTGGCTAGCCGGCCTTTCTGCCGCACTACCTGCCCGTTGGGTGCCTTTTATGCCATGTTCAGCAAGGTAAAGATGATTAAATTGCGGCTTGATCCGGAGCTTTGCACCAATTGTCGCGCCTGTCATAAGGTTTGCCCCATGGGTGTGCATTTTAATGAATCACCCGAGGATACAGAATGCATCTCCTGTATGGCCTGCAGCCGGGCCTGCAATTTTGGGGCGATTCATCTGGAGTTTGGCGGTTTGAGACTGGGTGAATCCACGATCAAACAGCCCGTGGTTAACAATAAAAATATACTTAACTCTTCCCGTGGAATCTCTTAAAATTTCTACCGTAAAAAACAGGCCATGCCTGAGGTCTTTTAAGACCAGGACATTAAAAACTGCTGTTAAAGCGTGTCTCCTGGCGTGGGGATTAATATTTATCTGCGTGGCTGGCGGCCAGGCCAGGATGCTCAGTGTGGCCGGTTCAAAAGCCAACCTGCGCTCCGGCCCCGGAGTTCATTATGCCGTGCGTTGGGTGTATGGCAAAGGCTTTCCGCTGCGCTTATTGGCCCGCCGGGGTAACTGGTATAAGGTAATTGATTTTGAACGTGATAAGGGTTGGATTTACAAGAAACTTCTGTCCCGTAGGCCCCATGTAATAGTCAAAAAAAAATATGCCAATATCCGCAGCGGCCCTGGGATGAAATATAGATTGCTAGGTAAAGCCAAATACGGAGTGGTATTTAAAACCCTGCTCAGCAAGAAAGGTTGGGTCAAAGTTAGGCACGCCAAGGGTATGGTGGGCTGGATAAGTCGTGATTTGCTCTGGGGCTTCTAACCTCTTGGATGAAATCTTTTATGGCAGCTTTTTAAGCGATTATTGTCCACATGAGTGTAAATCTGAGTGGTAGCGATGTCTGAATGTCCCAACATCATCTGTACCGAGCGCAGGTCAGCGCCATTTTCCACCAAATGGGTGGCAAACGCGTGCCGAAGCATATGGGGGCTGATCTTCTTGTTGATCCCCTTGGCCAGGCATATTTCCCTGATAATTTGCCAGAATCGCAGCCGGGTCATACTGGTGCCGCGATTCGTCACAAATAGATAATCACTTATCCGGCCCTTTAAAAGCTGGGGACGGCTGCTTTGCAGATAGCTGACAATTCTTTTCCCGGCTCCAACGCCGAAAGGAATCAACCGCTCCTTACTCCCCTTACCCAATACCCTTAGATATCCAGACGACAGGTTGACGCCGGCGGTGGAAATTTCCACCAACTCCGATACCCGGAGACCAGTGGCGTAAAGCAGGTGCAGCATGGCGTTGTTTCTTAATTGCAGCGGAGCCTGATCGGCAGAGACTGCCAAAAGTCTGCTGACTTCCGGGACAGAAAGGGTATGCGGCAGGGTTTTTTTTATCTTTGGCAGACTAATGCCCTGAGACGGGTCAACAGCCAAAAGATTTTCAGCAGCTAAGAATCTGAAAAAGAGGCGAAAAGCGGAGAGACGGCGGGAGTTACTACGGCTCGACTGCCCCTTGTCATACCCTTGCTGAAGGTAGGCGCGAATGTGGGATTGCCTGATTTTTGCGGGATATTTTACGGATTTAGGCAGACCGCTGAAGAGAAACTGTAAGTCCGCGCTATAAGCGCTGACGGTGTTTGCGGCCAAACACCGTTGGGCCGTCAAATAACGAATAAATAGATCCAGGCTGTCAGTAAAAGAGATCACGGCGAATGGCAAAAAGCACAGTTTTTATTGCCGAGAGAGCCAAAACAGAACAGGCCTGAATTAAATTCAGGCCTGCCGGGCAAATCTATATGAAAATCAGGGCCAGAGATAAACAGACCAACTACTTATCAATCGCGTGACATACGATACCGGAGTTTACGCACTTTACGGCGGGCCTCCGCTTGCTTGCGACGACGCTTGGCACTCGGCTTTTCATAAAATTCACGTCGTTTCAGCTCCCTCTTTATACCGTCAAGCTGAATTTTCTTTTTGAGCTGACGAATGGCAATTTCGATATCGCCCCTTACATCTACTTGAATCATGTTTAGTTCCCTGAAAATTTAAATTTATGGCCTCTCTTCCAACTTCCAACAGAGCAGAAAAGGGATTTATAGCTGATTTTATGGGACTCTGTCAACCATTTTATGGAAAAATCTTGTCGGGATTTAAAATATTTTGCGGGTCAAAGGCCGCTTTCAGCATACGCATAACCGCCATGGTGTTGGCGTCAATCTCCAGGCCAAGGTATGCGCGTTTTGTGCAGCCGATGCCATGTTCGCCGGATAATGTGCCGCCCAGGGCAATTACTTTTTCGAATAACCGTTCTTTGGCGATAGTGCCATTAGCCAACTCCTGCGCCTCATTTTTGTCCAGCATAATATTGACATGAATATTACCGTCACCAGCGTGGCCAAAGGTAAAAATCAACAGATCAAGTTCTGCGGCCATTGTCTCGGCAAAGGCCACTATTACCGGAATTTTGGTGCGGGGCACGACAATATCCTCACTTAATTTATGGGGTTTAAGCTTAAAGGCCGCCGGTGATATTTGTTTCCTGGCAATCCACAGGGCATCTACTTCTGCCGCATTTTGCCCCTGGCGCACCGCCATAACGCCGGGTTTGGCAGCTAAAAATTTTACCAGATTGTCCCCCTCCGCAGCTACAGCCTCTTTGGTCCCGTCCAGTTCTATCAAAAGTAAAGCCCTGGTATTCGGCTTGAGAGAAAATGGGATTTTATCCGCCACAATGGTGATGGCGGTATGATCCATAAATTCCAGAGTGCAGGGGCTAAAGACGGCCAGAATTTTTGCCACCAAAGCCGCCGCCTGGGTGATACTGCCCAATTGCACCAGAAATGTCTTTTTGGCCTCAGGCAGGGGACGGAGGCTGATAATGATTTTACTGATAACCCCAAGTGTCCCCTCCGAACCGACAAATAAGCGGGTTAAATCGTAGCCCACCACTCCCTTATCCGTTCTGACGCCGGTGTGAATAACGCGGCCATCCGCCAATACCACTTCCAAACCCTTGACATAATCTCTGGTAACCCCATATTTTACCGCGCTTGGGCCGCCAGAGCACTCAGCAATATTGCCGCCCATGGTGCAAAAATTGGCGCTGGCCGGATCAGGCGGGTAAAACAGGCCATAGCGCCTAACCTCGCGCTGTAAATCTCCTGTAATTACACCGGGTTCAACAATAGCGACCTGGTTTTCCTGATCAATCTCCAGAATATGATTCAGGCGGCCAAGGGCCATTACCAGACCGCCTTTAAGGGGCAGAGAGCCGCCGGTCATGCCGGAACCTGCTCCTCTGGGGACGACGGTAAAGGGTACTTCTGCCGCCAGACACATGATTTGACTAATTTCCGCACTGGAGCCGGGCAGGACAATGGCCTCCGGCATATACTCTAAAGTGGTACCATCGTAGGAGTAACACCGCCTGTCCTCATCGGTGGTTAAGACATTGACCGGCCCCACGATTTTCCTTAGTTGGGCAATTATTTTTCTGTCCATATTTTTTTTGTGTTTTTTGGCCAAAATTTGATTATAAAAGCCATCTGAATGATGCACGCTTGCCTATTTTTATCCTGTCGCAGCATACGGGTAAGTATAGCAGTATCCAAGGAAATATCCAGTTTATCCTGGCCGGCTGTTGCAGTATAGTCCACTGTGGTTATATCTAGTTTACCAGGAATTACGCTGAATGGTTACGATCTCATGAGTAAAAGAAAGATCAGGGTCGCTCTGCTAGCCGGCGGCAAGTCAGGGGAACGGTCAATCTCACTACGTGGCGCCGAGGAGGTTTATAAGGCTCTTGACCATCGTAAATATGAGGTGAAACGCTATGATCCAGCAATGGATATGGCCCGGCTTGCCGCCGAGGCAGAGAACCTGGATGTCGCTTTTATTCTTCTCCATGGTATTCTCGGTGAAGATGGGGCTGTACAGGGCTTTCTTGACTTGTTGGCTCTGCCCTATCAAGGTTCCGGGGTTCTGGGCAGCGCTTTGGCAATGGATAAGGATTTGGCCAAGACAATTTACCGGAACAGCGGTCTGCCAACACCGGGTTGGTTAAGTATCGGATCCGCCGCTATTCGCAGTGAACGTATCGTTCTGCAACTGGGGCTGCCGCTGATAATTAAGCCGGTACGGCAGGGCTCAAGCATCGGCATGAGTATTGCCCATAGCTCGGCGGAACTGGCCGCCGGGATAGAAACGGCCTTCCGACATGACAGTGAAGTCATGGTTGAACAATATATTACCGGTCGGGAAATTACAGTGGGGGTAATTGGCAACGATGAACTATCCGTCCTGCCATTGGTGGAAATTATCCCTGGCCCCGGACACCCTTTTTTCAATTATCAGGCCAAATACCAGGCCGGAGCGTCTCAGGAGATATGCCCGGCGGATCTAGCCCCTGAATTGGCGCAGGCGGCGCAGGATTATGCCATACGCGCCCATAAAAGTCTCAAGTTGCGGGGCTATAGCCGAACGGATATGATAGTGAATGAGCAGGGACTTTTTTTACTAGAGACCAATACCATTCCGGGAATGACTTCCACCAGTCTATTGCCGCAGGCCGCTGCTGCTGCTGGACTGCCGTTTTCGGCATTGCTAGACAAATTGCTAGAACTGGCCCTGGAGGACAGGGCGGCTGGCCCGACAACGAAATAAAATATTGACAATGCGAGAGGCGGAATCCTAGATTCCGAATTTCAACCAACTAATCCCGATAAAGTGGAGTTTTATACATGACTATTAGAGAAGATGCATTAAATGGGAAGATTACCGCCATTTTTGAAAATTGTGCCCAAAGTGAAGGTGTTACCCCGCAGTTTTTGTTGGACGGCGTAGCCAGAGGGACGATTGCTATCCCGAAAAACAAAAATCACCATTTTGATAAAATTGTCGGTATCGGTACGGGCTTGACCACCAAGGTGAATGCCAATATAGGCTCGTCCAAAGATCATCAGGGAGTGGAGCAGGAACTACAGAAACTTTGCGTTTCCATCAAAGCCGGCACCGATGCGGTAATGGATTTAAGCATGGGCGGCGATCTCAACGAAGTCCGGCAGGAGATTCTCAAAAGCTGTCCGATTCCCTTGGGAACAGTGCCAATTTATCAGGCAGTGGCAGAGGCGGTGGAGAATAAAAAGCAGGCCATTGGTGAGGTTTCTGTTGACCATATATTTGCTACTATCCGGCAGCAAGCCGAAGACGGCGTTGATTTTATGACCATCCATTGCGGTCTTACCAGAAGTACCGTACAGCGCCTCAGGAACTATCCGCGCCGGATGGGAGTGGTGAGCCGTGGCGGTTCTTTCATAATGGAGTGGATGGCTCACAACCAAAAGGAGAATCCTTTTTATGAGCGTTTTGATGAGTTAATGGCAATTTTGCGTGAGCATGAGGTCACCCTAAGCTTAGGTGACGGGGTGCGGCCCGGTTGCCTGGATGATGCCACTGACGGTGGTCAGTTAGAGGAACTTCTGCATCTGGGCGAATTAACCAGACGGGCCTGGGATGCCGGCGTCCAGGTCATTGTCGAAGGCCCTGGTCATATGCCGATGGATCAGATCGAGGCCAATGTCCTTTTGCAGAAGCGTCTCTGCCATGGAGCGCCATTTTATGTGCTTGGCCCCCTGGTAACCGACATCGCGCCGGGTTACGATCACATCACCGGCGCCATTGGCGGGGCCATAGCCGCCAGAGCCGGAGCGGACTTTTTATGCTATGTTACCCCGGCCGAGCATCTGAAATTACCCAGTTCGGCAGATGTCCATGAAGGGGTAATCGCCTCAAAGATTGCCGCGCATGCCGCAGATATATGCAAGGGCGCTCCCGGCGGTATGGAAAGGGATATTGCCATGGCTAATTGCCGGAACAAGTTGGACTGGAAGGGGCAGATTGATCTCTCCATTGATCCGGAAAAAGCCAGGCGGTTCAGAGAAGATGGCGGGACTTATAAGGGGGACGCCTGTAGTATGTGCGGTTCCTATTGCGCCATCAAGGTTTATCAAAAATCTATGCGGGTGGTAAAATAGATATACGAGGAGGGATGAATATGGTTATGCCGGAATTCGTAAAGTCCATTGGCGGGTGGGTTAATCACACCCAGGTTTTGGCGCAGATCCGCGCTGTTGACGCGGGCGGGTTGTTCCATAACCCCTATTTTTTGGTGCCTTTTATCTGTCTGATTATCTATTATCTCTATAAGCAGGCCATCAGTAATTTGATAATTACGACAATTGGCGTGGGGCTGTGGTATTTCAGCGGTACGGATTATGTGAAATCTGCGGTAATTGATGGCATAGTTCAGATCGATCATATTATCCCCATTGCCGGGGTTGGAATTGCCGGGCTGGCCGTTTTGATCTATCTGGTATTTATTCGCCAAGATTAGCCGGCTCCATATGGAAAATAGAATTTCGGAGATATATCGGCGGTTGTTTGGTTTTTTCGGCCCGCAGAGTTGGTGGCCCGGCGAGACCCCCTTTGAGATCATGGTTGGGGCCGTGCTTACTCAGAATACAGCCTGGATCAATGTCGAAAAGGCCATTAAAAATCTTAAAGATTTTAACCTGTTATCCTTCGACATACTCGTTTCATTACCGCCGCAGGTTCTGGCAGAACACATCCGGCCATGCGGCTATTATAATTTGAAGGCCGGGCGCCTGCAAAATCTCTTGCGCCTAATCGACGAGGAATTTGCCGGCGATGTGGATTCCTTTCTTGACCTGGAATTGGCCGTTTTACGCCAGGCGTTGTTGGCGGTTAAGGGAATTGGCCGGGAAACGGCGGATTCCATTTGTCTCTATGCCGCCAATAAGCCGATTTTTGTGGTAGATGCCTACACCCATCGTATTTTGTCCCGTCACGATTTAGTGTTGGAAGATGGGGCCGATTACGATGAGGTTCAGGAAATATTTATGGCAGGGTTGCCCGAAGATACGGCTATGTTCAACGAATATCACGCCTTATTGGTGCGCCTGGGTAAGGAATATTGCAAGAA
Source organism: Deltaproteobacteria bacterium (assembly GCA_013151175.1). Taxonomy (GTDB): domain Bacteria; phylum Desulfobacterota; class Desulfobulbia; order Desulfobulbales; family VMSU01; genus JAADIV01. The sequence continues at coordinate 11,460 of JAADIV010000022.1, forward strand.
GTCCAAACCAAAATGCGACATCTGTCCGCTCAAGGGGCTTTAAAACATTTTTTTGCTTTCCCCAATGCCCGCGCCTTTTTCGTGCCACCCCCGCGTTATAACTTTTGCGCCCCACCTTCGATGGCTTTTATGTAACCGGCATAATTTTTCAGATATATTTCAGCCATGGTCAAAAAGGCAGTAACTATCAATGGCCCATAGATTATGCCCAACACCCCAAAGACATTGATTCCACCCAGGATAGCAAGAAACACCAGGAAGGTATTCATTTTGGCGCCGCGGCCGACCAACTTGGGTTTCAATAATGTGTCAACGGAGATGGAAAGAGTGAGATAAAAGATAATGATAACAACGGCCGTGGCAAGTTGCCCGTCAAAGAAAAAAATGAGCGCTGTGGGAATCAGGATAATCCCTATTCCCACAATAGGCAGGAAGGCCATTACCGCCATGATACCACCCCATAGGATTGGCGCGTTGATCCCCAAATAGGCGAATAAAAGACCGCCGGTAACCCCCTGGATCAAGCCGCATATGCCATTACCAAGGATTATGGCCTTGGAGATATCCTGAAATTTGGTGATGAGCTGCCTTTCCTGCTCGTTTGGCAGGGGGGACAAGAGCTGAACGAAATCAAGCAAACGGTCATAATCGACTAGCAAAAAGAAAATTGTCAGAACCATCAAGGCGAAATCAATAACAAAGCTCAAAATATTGGTGGCCCAAGCGCGGGCCGTGTTGTAAACCATCACTCCAAGCATATGAGCATAATTATTGAATTCCTGGCTGAAACTGTCGGGGCTGAAAGTTATGCCAAAGGCACTTAACCGTTCCTGAAAACCGGCAATTAAGGTGTTTTTCTGAATAAAATCTTTAATTTTGACACTTAGGTGGATATCCTTGAGGTGTTGCAGATATGTTGCCGCCTCCGTTGACAGTGAACTGGCAAAAAAGATGAGGGGAACAAAAACCAGTATGACGATCAGGCTACAGGTCAGAAAGGAAGCGAAGTGCCTGGAGGTATAGCGGTTAATAAAGTTGTAGATGGGTCTGAATAAATTAACCAGAAGAAAAGATATAATGAGAATAGCGCTAAACGGCCATAATAGCCGTCCCATTAACAAAATAGTCACGGCAAAGAGCAAAAGAAAATATGCAATGGTAAAGGGACTGAGATGTTTTGGCTTCATAAGACACCCTCGCTTTGTTTTGCCTGAGCAATGCGGACGACACTAATATATTAATGGGTGCCTTGAGAAATTAGGATTTTTCGTTGAAAACAGGGAGTGACTGATAAGCGCAGACTCCAATCGGCGAAAAAGGCAATCTTGCAAGGCGGCCTAATGGTACCCAATCGTCAGATGATTGCCAAGATATTAAGGCAAATTGGGGAGAAGAAAGGAAAATATTGGGGCCTGGCGTAAAAATATGGTAATAAAGATAGCGGATTTTGACAGGTAATATTTATTTCAGGAGTTGATATGGAAAAAATAACCATAGAACAGGCAGCGGCAGGTGAACTAAAGACCAAGCCCAACGAATCGGCGTTGGGATTTGGCAAAATTTTTACCGATCATATGTTTGTTATGCCTTATAGCGCCGATAAAGGCTGGCATGATCCGGCAATTAAAAAGTATCAGAATTTCAGCCTCGATCCATCGGCCATGGCCCTGCACTACGGCCAGGCTATTTTTGAGGGATTAAAGGCCTACCGGAGCCAGGATAACCAGATTCGGCTTTTTCGTCCCATGGCAAATTTGACGAGAATGAATGTTTCAGCGGCCAGAATGTGCATGGCCCAGATTGATCCAGGACAGGTACTGAACGCCTTGAAAAAGCTGGTCAGCATAGACCAGGCTTGGGTGCCTGCCGCCAAAGGCGCTACCCTGTACATTCGCCCCACGATGATTGCCACTGAGGCTGGTTTGGGGGTGCGGCCCGCCCTGGAGTATCTGTTTTTCATCATTTTAAGTCCGGTTGGGGCCTATTACGCAGAGGGCTTTAACCCGGTCAGAATTTATGTAACGGATAAGTATGTCAGGGCCGTCCGGGGCGGTGTCGGCCATGTTAAGACCGCCGGTAATTACGCCGCCAGTATTATGGCGGCAGTGGAGGCCAAAAAACTTGGTTACACCCAGGTCTTGTGGCTTGACGCCGTGGAACGCCGTTATATCGAAGAGGTCGGCACGATGAATATATTTTTCAAAATTAACGGCCAGATTATTACCCCACCCCTGGGCGGCAGTATCCTACCGGGGGTTACCCGTGATTCGGTTCTGCAAATTACCAGGGACTGGGGTATGGACGTCCAGGAACGCCCCATAACCATTACCGAGGTGATGGAGGCCAATACGCGGGGTGAGCTAGAAGAAATTTTCGGGACAGGCACCGCAGCGGTTATCTCACCCGTGGGGGAGTTATACTACAAAGGAGAGGCCGTGACCATCAACGGCGGCAATACCGGTAAGGTCGCACAGCGTCTCTATGACGAGCTTGAGGCCATTCAATATGGTTATAAGCCCGATCCCTATGGTTGGATGGAGTTATTGGCCTGACAGGTTGTTTATGCGAAGGCAATTTTTTCAGGAGCTTCGCCACCTGTTTTTTATGAGAAAAATTCAGCCCTGAACCCCTAGAATTTGAGCATTAAAAAAAGATATGGTCTCCCTTGATTTTTGAAAAATAGTCCCTATAGTTTCGCCCAACTTCCAGAGATCGTCCTAGCCGAACTGTTTCGGCCATAGCGACCTTCGGAATGCTTTTGCTGCGAAAGGCGACACGGCAGATACTCTGTTGGTGTATTGATGATAACTAATTTTAATAAAACTGGAGGCTTTACAATGAAAATTCGTCCATTGAATGATCGTATTTTGGTTCAACGGCTAGAGCAGGAAGAAAAAACATCCGGCGGGATTATTATCCCCGATAGCGCCAAGGAAAAACCGGCCGAGGGCAAGATTGCCGCCATTGGCAAGGGCAAGTTGGATGATACCGGCAAGCGGGTTGCCATGGAAGTTAAGGTTGGTGATCGCGTGTTGTTCAGCAAATACGGCGGCACAGACGTAAAACTTGACGGCGAAGATTACCTTATAATGCGCGAAGATGACATTTTGGGAATCGTGGAGTAATTTAGAGGGATTAAGTCTAACTAAAAAAGATCGTTTTAAGGAGAAAAATAATGGCAAAAGAAATTAAATATAGTGTTAAAGCGCGGGAGTCCCTTCTGATTGGTGTTAACACCTTGGCCAACGCAGTTAAGGTTACCCTGGGGCCTAAAGGTCGTAATGTTCTGTTGGACAAATCCTTCGGCGCTCCGACCATGACTAAAGACGGCGTAAGTGTTGCCAAAGAGATCGAGTTGGAAGATAAGTTTGAGAATATGGGCGCTCAGATGGTCAAGGAAGTCGCCTCCAAGACTAGCGATGTTGCCGGTGATGGCACAACTACCGCTACCTTGTTGGCTCAGGCGATTTTCCGCGAAGGGGTTAAGTTGGTTGCGGCCGGTAATAATCCCATGGAAATTAAACGCGGCATGGACAAGAGCGTTGAAGTTATTGTCTCTGAGCTTGCTAGAATCTCCAAACCTACCAAGGAGCAAAAAGAGATCGCTCAGGTCGGCACCATTTCGGCCAATAATGATGAAACCATCGGTAATATCATTGCCGAGGCCATGGACAAGGTCGGCAAGGAAGGGGTTATCACGGTTGAAGAGGCCAAGAGCATGGAGACCTCTTTGGACGTAGTTGAGGGTATGCAGTTTGACCGTGGTTATCTTTCCCCCTACTTTGTTACCGATCCGGAGAAGATGGAAGTCAATCTGGAAGATCCGTTGATCTTAATTAATGAGAAAAAAATCAGCAACATGAAGGACTTACTGCCGATTTTGGAGCAGGTTGCCAAGATGGGCAAACCACTCTGCATTATTGCCGAGGATGTTGATGGCGAGGCCCTGGCCACTCTGGTTGTTAATAAGCTGCGCGGCACTTTGAATATTGTGGCGGTTAAGGCTCCGGGCTTTGGCGATAGAAGAAAGGCCATGCTAGAAGATATCGCAGTGTTGACCGGTGGTCAGGTTATTACTGAAGACCTGGGGATCAAACTGGAAAATATTACTGTAAATGATCTTGGAAACGCCAAACGGATTGTGATGGATAAGGACAATACCACCATTATCGACGGCGCGGGTGACAAAGATGCGCTAGCTGGCCGGGTTAAACAGATTCGTGCCCAGATCGAATCTTCTACCTCTGACTATGACCGGGAAAAATTGCAGGAACGTCTTGCCAAGTTGATTGGCGGCGTAGCGGTCATTAACGTGGGAGCCGCAACCGAGGTGGAGATGAAGGAGAAAAAGGCAAGGGTCGAAGACGCGTTGAATGCGACCCGCGCCGCCGTGGAAGAGGGTATTGTTCCCGGAGGCGGTGTTGCTTATTTGCGCTGTCTGAAAGCCCTGGACGGCCTGGAATTAGATCATGCCCAAGACCTCGGCAAAAGGATTATTTTGCGGGCTCTTGAGGAGCCGGTTCGCCAGATTGCCGCTAACGCCGGATGCGAAGGCTCGGTGATTGTCGAAAAGGTTAAGGGGCTGAAAGACGCCAATGGCTTCAATGCGGCGACTGAAGTATTTGAAGACCTCATAAAGGCCGGGGTAATCGACCCAGCCAAAGTCAGTCGTATCGCCTTACAGAACGCCTCCAGTGTGTCGGGCATGATGCTGACCACAGAGTGCATGATTGCCGATAAGCCTGAAGATAAGGGCGGTGCGGCCGGTATGGGTGGTATGCCTCCAGGCGGCATGGGCGGCATGGGTGGTATGGGCGGCATGGGCGGTATGATGTAAGCTCCAACCACTTTGCAAATGTTTTGATTGATAAGGCAGCGCCTGTTCTCAGGTTCTGCCTTATTTTTTTGGTACTCTGGCGTCCCGTTCCTGCCGTTTTCCCGTTGATCAGGAACAGTACGGCAATGATCTTATGCGTTAGAAAAATCAAAACAGTCTTTTTTTTCTGGGTATAATGTGTTATATGATTCCTCTTCCTGGAGTCGTAGCACTGACTGCCCGGCACTAAATTTAGGCTTGCCGACAGGAATTTTGACCAATATGGCGATGTAGCTCAGATGGTTAGAGCATACGGCTCATATCCGTAGTGTCCGGGGTTCAATTCCCTGCATCGCCACCAAAAAACAATCCGGAGAGATCCGGTGCAGTCCTGAGCCCCGAATCCTAGTAAGGATTTCGGGGTTTTTCTTTTCCGGGGTGTTTTCCAGTAAAAACTATTAACATCTCGTTACAGTTGGCGGTATTTTTGCCGGTGCAGGTAAATTTGGGTTAGATACCGTCATTCACAACGCCAAACCCAGGAACAAGCATAAAAGGGGAAAATTTATATGTAACTTTTTAGGGTTCCCTTTATTGTGGATTCGAAGCGGCCTGATGCTGTGCTTGGCAGGATTGATAGTCTAAGAAATATATCATCCAAATTAAGTTAGTGTCCTCGGCAGTGGGTGGTTAACGGTTTTGTTTCGAGAATAGGCCTGCGAGATTATTTTTTAAAATAGCAGCTAGTCCGCTGTTGGGCGGGGCAGGTGCAAAAAATTTAGGACGATGCGTACCAACTTGAGTACAGTTGAAATCATTACGGATGAAATTATCATTGTGGAAACCAGTGGTGAGATGCCCGAAGTCGCCTATCATGGGAGTATTTATTATATGACTGATGACCCGGAAGGGCCGGGTCTGACGCTGACGGCCAGTTATTTGCGGCAACTGAAATTAGCGGTTTTGGAGGGGTATCGGCGCATTATTATCCGTGATCTTACCCTGGATAATCGTGATAAAGGTCTGTATCGCGGTCTGGCCCGCTGTGCCGTGAACTGGGAGCGTCTGGCTAAATTTTGCCGGGCTGAGGGGTTGGAAATAACCGGGATTGCCGAGGAAGTCCGCAACGCCCTGCAAACTTTTTTGCGGGGGGAAATAGATGACGTCCGGCAAGGGCGGCAAACATCTGTTAACTGCCCTGCCGCCTGTCTGTACGAGTTGGCCGCTAAGGTTGGTCTGGCGGCCGGTCATCTGCCCGTGGGTCTTACGATATTGTGGGACGCAGGCGTCTAACCTTTAGCCAGATTTTTGCTCGTAGTGATATTTACGGTCAGTGGTACAGCCAGATCCAGAACGGTTTCCATTGCCGCTTTGACCACTTCCTGAGTTTTCTCAATTTCTGCTTTTGGAACCTCCAGAACCAATTCATCGTGAATTTGCAGGATTAATTTAGCTTGCAGTTCCAAACCTTTGAGCTGTTGGTCAACCTTGATAGTGGCCAGCTTGATGATATCGGCGGCGGTACCCTGAATGGGGGTGTTCAGGGCGGTGCGCTCGGCAAATTCCCGCCTGGTCTTGTTTTTGCTGTTGATGTCGGGTAGCTGCCGTCTGCGGCCTAGCATGGTGGTCACAAAACCCTCGATTCTGGCCTTCTCGACAACATCGGTCATGAATTGCCGCACCCCCTGGTAAAGCTCAAAATAACGCTCGATAAAGGTAGCAGCCTCCCGGCGGCTTATCCGCAGCTGTTGAGCCAGTCCAAAAGCACTCATGCCATAGACAATACCAAAATTTATGCCCTTAGCCACCTGCCGCATTGGGGCGGTGACAAATTCCGGGCTTATGCGAAATATCTGAGCGGCTGTCTGCCGGTGAATATCCCCGCCGGTATTGAAGGCCTGTATCAGCACCTGATCCTTGGCGTAATGGGCCAGAACCCGCAGGTCTATCTGTGAATAATCGGCGGCCATAAACATCTGCCCAGGCGCCGCCAGAAAGGCAGCCCTGATTCGTTGGCCGGCGGCGGTGCGTATCGGAATGTTCTGGAGGTTAGGATTACTGCTGCTCAGGCGCCCGGTGGCGGTCACCGCCTGGTTGAAGCTGGTGTGTAATCGTCCGCTTTGCGGGTTTATCTGGCGGGGCAGTTTATTGACATAGGTCGATTGGAGTTTGGCGAGATTGCGGTAATCAATAATCAGCCGGGGCAGTTCGTGGCTAGCCGCTAGCTTCTCCAGAACCTTCATGTCTGTTGAGTAACCGCTCTTTGTCTTGCGGCCGTGCGGCAGCGCCAATTTTTCGAAAAGAATCTCCGCCAATTGGCGCGGTGAATTTATATTAAACTCCATCCCGGCCTGCTCATAAATACGCCCGGCAAGTTCATGGAGGTTAGCGGCAAATTCCTCTGACAGAGAGGCCAGGGCCTGACAATCAAGTAATATGCCGTTATGCTCCATCTCTGCGAGTATTGGAATCAGGAGAATTTCCACCTGACTGAATAAGGGCCATAGATTTAACGAATCAAGCTGCGGCTCCAAGTGGCGCCAGAGTTTCAGGGTGCAGGCCACATCTTCACAGGAATAATCCGCTGCCTGCCGCAGGGGGACAAAACGAAAATTGTCCGTCCCGGCTGCATCAGTAACCTCCTTGAAAGACGTCATTTTTATCTGCAGGAACTCTTCACTCAATAAATCCAGCTTATGGGAGCGCCGGGTGGAATCAAGCAGGTAAGAGGCCAGCAAGGTGTCCCATAGAGGGCCGCGCATCTCCAGGTTATGACGGGCAAGCACGGCATAGTCGTATTTTAAATTATGCCCTAGCTTCGGCAGTTTGTCATCTTGTAAAAACGGTGTAAGGGCTGCGGACACGGTGGCAATGGGGAGTTGGCCGGCGAGGAGCAGATTGTCCTTGTCAGCGTGGCTGATGGGCAGATAATAGGCCGCATCATCACCCACACAGAGGGAAATACCCACCAACTCGGCGCTCATGGTATCGAGAGAGGTAGTCTCGGTATCGATGACCAGAAAAGGGGCTTTAGCAATCTTTGCGGTGAGTAATTCTAAATCTTTTTCATCGGTAATCAGATGAAAATCAGCGGGGTCAAGACTCTCCAGGGCTTTACTCTCTGGAATCATACTGTGAAACCCCAGATATGTATAAATATCAGTGAGCTTCTCCTCGTCCGGCGCCCTGACTTCGTAGTCCTGTAAGGGGGGGGACTCCAAATCGGTTTTTAGGCGGATCAAACGCTTGGAGAGGAAAGCCTGTTCCTTATTGGTGATTAAATTTTCCTTGAGTTTGGATTTTTTAAGCCCGGACACGTTTTCATAGAGAGCCTCAATAGAGCTAAATTCCTGGATCAATTTTGCGGCGGTTTTAGGGCCGATACCCGGCACACCCGGCACATTGTCACTTTTATCACCGATCAGGGCAAATAAGTCTAAAAGCTGCGCCGGCTTGACACCGTATTTTTTCAGAACGGCCCCGGAGTCCATGATTTTGTCGTTCATGGGCTCCCATATAGAAACAGAATCGCTGACTAATTGCAGCATATCCTTATCGCCGGAGACAATAACGACCTTCAGGCCCTGTCGGGTAAGATCGGAAGTCATGGCGGCCAATAGATCATCGGCCTCAACCCCGCTTTGTTCGAGGCTTAAAATATTATGAGCCTTGACAATGCGCTTGATATAAGGAAGCTGAACGACCAGATCATCCGGCATGGGCGGCCGGTTTGCCTTGTAATCCGCGTATATCTGATGTCTGAAATTGTGGCCCTTGGCGTCAAAGGCAATGGCAAGATAGCGGGGATTCTTTTCCTGTAATATGCGGGTAAGAATTTTGGTGAAACCGAAGGCGGCGTGAGTGGGAAGCCCTTCCTTATTACTGAGGGGGCTTATAGCATGGTAGGCCCGGTGAATATAGGCGTTACCATCAATAAGATAGACCTCGTTATTCGTCATTATGGCTCTTAGCGGCATCAGTGCCATCTGTAGCGCCATGGCTGCTGATGTCTCCCGTCTTGCCGGCGTCATTAACAGCCATACCGCCCGGCCCCGGCCCTGAACCGTCTATTGTCGGTTTTACCGTGCGGTTGCTGCGTGATGGGGGGGATAATTTATCCTTGGGCAAAACCAGGGTGATAATCTTCTCAATATTTTTTTTAGAATTTGGATCCATGAGACAGGTTGAGCATTCCGCAATATGATTTTCCATGAGGTCAACCATTCTGGCCGGAGCCAAAGTCTCTTCCTGTACCTGGGTGTACCACAATTTTAAAAGATGTTTAAAACGTTCGCATTCCATGCAGCTAGGTTCTCCTGTAATTTTTTACTTGCCTGGGGACTCCGGGCACAGAGGCGTACCAATATGATTGGCATTGTATTTTTACGCCGGAGTTGGTTATCATAAATTAGGTGTTGTGTATCGGTGAATAAAATCTTATAATGCCGCCTGCTTGATCAAAAAAATGGAAGTGGAAAGGGCTCTGGTGGCCCTCCCGGACTTCAAATCCGGTGCACCGGGTTAACAGCTTGGTGGGTGGGTTCGATTCCCATGCACTTCCGCCACCTTTCGCCGGGAGCCAAATCGCACTCAGGCCTTTGTGATCGTACTTCCTAACATTATCCGAATTCAATCGAATATATGTCCCATTCTCACATCCGATGACACTTTTACCAAAAAAGGTATTGTATTGTCAATGATATAAGAATAAGTCTGTTGATTTAGTATAATTTCTGCGGGCAATATTTCACCCATAATACAGACTGAGTAAGTTGCTATGACTGTGAAACAACAATCACGGAAAGACCTGCGCCGCGAGACTCTGACCCGGCGGGATAAGATGGAGGTGGAATCCCGCCGCCGGCGGAGCGCGGCTTTGGTGGAGCGCCTTTGGCGCCTGCCGCCGTTCGCCGAGGCCGGGCATATTTTTACCTATATAAATTTTCGGAGTGAGGTTGAAACGCTGTCCCTGATCCGGCAATGCCTTGCCAGGGATATTGTTGTTTCCGCGCCGGTTACCATGACGGCGGAATTACGCCTTATAGCCCGCAGGCTCACTGACCCAGACAGGGGGATGCGTCCCGGCTATTGCGGGATTCCCGAGCCAGATCCGGCGCATTCCGCGATTATTGATCCCGCCGATATTGAGGTGGTTATTTTGCCGGGCAGCGTCTTTGATGAGTATGGCGGCAGGCTTGGCTATGGCGGTGGTTATTACGACCGTTTTCTGGCCGATGAGGCCCCGCAGGCCCTGCGCATAGGAGTGGCGTTTGAACTCCAGATCATGGAACAGAAGCTACCGCTCATGCCCCATGACAAGATGCTTGATTATCTGGTGACGGAAAAAAGAATATTGGACTGCAAAAGGATAAAAATATGACCAAAACCGCCATATTTAGTAATAATCTGTTCCTTGAACACATGAAAAATTTTGATCATCTGGAGTCCGCCAGTCGTCTGCGGGTGATTTATGATGAACTTGACAAGCCTGAAATCGCCGCCGGCTTTATCTTTCCGGCCTTTCAAGCGGCCGGGGCCGAGATTATCAAACTTAATCATCAGCCGGCCTATATCAAGCAATTGGCCGATACTGCGGGCCAGTCCTTCGTCAGTCTGGATGCCGACACTCAGACCTCTGCTCAATCATATGACGCGGCCTGTCTGGCGGTTGGCGCCGCTGTTACCGCTGCCCGGATGGTGGTCGCGGGCGAGGTTGATAACGCCTTTTGCCTGGTACGGCCGCCCGGCCACCACGCCGAAGTTGATAAGGCCATGGGCTTTTGTTTATTTAATAATGCGGCGTTGGCGGCCCAATTTGCCATTCACGAGTTAGGTTTGCAGCGGGTGCTGATTGTGGATTGGGATCTGCACCACGGCAACGGTACGCAGCATAGTTTTTACGACAGCGACAACGTCTTGTATTTTTCCACCCATCAATATCCATGTTACCCCGGCAGCGGCGCTGCGGCAGAAGTTGGCAGCGGCCGTGGAGCCGGATATACCATCAATGTGCCGCTCCCTGCCGGTTTAGACGATCTGGCTTTTGCCACCATTTATAATGATCTGTTGTCCGCCGTTGCCCGACAATATCAGCCGGAGCTGATTATTGTCTCAGCCGGTTACGATATTCACCGCGATGACCCGCTGGGTGGCATGATGGTCACGGAGGCCGGTTTTGCCTATATGACCAAGATTCTCCTGGAATTGGCGGCAGAATGCGGCAGCCCATTTATGGCCTGTCTTGAGGGCGGATACGACCTGAACGGTTTAAAAAACGGCGTCATGGCTACCCTGAATGAGATGCGGGGATATTCAACACTAACGGACAAGACCATTATGAATTTTACGATGAATTCCATGCCGATAATGGCAATGGAGGAGACAAGAAGTGTTGCAAAAAAGTTTTGGAAATTATAGACTGGCCGCATGTCACAAACAAAAATACTCATAGCAGATGATGATGACTTGGTCCGTGATGCGGTGGCCAAGATTCTTGAAATTCTGGGATACCAGGTTGTATCGGTGGTAGATGGCAAGCAAGCAATTGATATAATTGACGAAACATTTTCCGTGGTCATCCTTGATATAAATATGCCGGTCATGGATGGTTTTGCCACTTTGGCGGCTCTGAATAAAAAAAAGATCGACATTCCAGTCCTTTTTTTCACAGGAGCCGCTTCCATGGAATACGCTGCCAGAGCGGTCAATCTTGGCGCCTATGACTTTTTGACCAAGCCCATTAGCGATTTGGATATTTTCTCGGCAAAAATTAAGAGGGCCGTGGAAAAAAGAACATTCCTCATGATGAGCAAGGCCTATCATGAAGATCTTGAATTTGAGGTGAAAAAAAAGACGGAGGAATTGCGCGAGAAAAATATCTTACTCGACAATTATGGCCGCCAGTTGGAAGAAAGCACCCTCAATACCATCGCGACCTTACAGGTAGCCTTGGAGGAAAAGGATCAATATACGGCCGGCCATACCAGGCGGGTTACTAGCTATGGCAAAATCATCGGTAAGGCAATGGGGCTTAACAATGATGATTTGCGGACTCTCATCTGGGCCTGTCAAGTTCATGATATTGGTAAGCTAGTTATTGACGTAAGCTGTATTCAAAGACCTGGGCCTCTGACGCCGGAAGAGTGGAACCGGGTTACCAAACACCCAGAGATAGGCTGTAATATTCTGAAACCCCTTGTCTTTCTGGAACGTGAAGCTCTGATCGTCCGCCACCATCACGAGCGGCTTGACGGCAAGGGCTACCCGGACGGTTTGCTTGGCGATCAGCTTGATATTTTGACCAAGATTGTCACGGTGGCAGACAGCTACGATGCCATGACTTCCATGCGCAGTTACAAGAAAAATAAATCCATGGAAGAGGCGGTTACCGAGTTGCAGGATTGCTCTGGGACGCAGTTTGATCCCGGTATCGTAGAAATATTTGTTAAACAGCTAAAGCGGCACTCGGTTGGAAAATTGAAGGCTGCGGGCTGACGGATGCAGGTGGATGGTTTGAACTTGGGCGCTTCTTCACAGCGGCGTTACTAAAAAATAAAAAATGGTGTAATGGTGCAGATAACTGGTAACGAGATAAAGAAGGCGGCTAATTTGGCCAGCCTGGAGATGAATGAGGATGAGGCCGCCGATATGGCGGGTCAGCTAGATAAAATTTTGGCGTATATTGCCAAACTTGATGAATTGGATACCACCGGTGTTGAGCCTGCTACGCACGTTATCGCCCTGCAAAATGTTCTGCGGGATGATATTGTCCTTGAATCTCTGCCCCGGAACGAGGCCTTGAGCAACGGCCCGAGGCAAAACGGCGAGGCCTTTGTGGTTCCCAAAATAGTTGGATAACGACTGCGGCATCAATCCTGTTGTCCCGGCTAGACCATTGCAATAAGTACAGAGGAATAAATGAAGTTATTTGAACAAACAATTCATCAACTGCGCGATTTACTGGATAATCGTGATATATCATCGGTGGAGCTTACCAATGATATCCTGAAGCGTATTGACGCGGTTGAGGATAAGGTCGGCGCCTATATTACCCAGAATCGTCAACAGGCCCTGGAACAGGCTGCTGCTGCGGATAAAATGCTGGCGGCAGGAGAGGGTAGGCCGTTATGCGGCATACCTCTGGCCATCAAGGACGTTATGTGTACGAAGGGGGTGCGGACAACCTGTGGTTCCAGGATACTTGAGACCTTCGTGCCCCCTTATGATGCCACTGTGGTTCGCAAATTAAAAGAGCAGGGTACGCCCCTGCTTGGCAAGGCAAGTATGGATGAATTCGCCATGGGCTCATCCAATGAGAATTGTGCTTACGGGGTGCCGAAAAATCCCTGGAACACTGCCTATATCTGCGGCGGCTCTAGCGGTGGTTCGGCGGCGGCGGTAGCGGCCGGCGAGTGCGTGGCTTCGCTAGGTTCTGATACCGGCGGTTCGGTGCGGCAGCCGGCATCGCATTGCGGAGTTGTTGGCTTGAAACCAACCTACGGCAGGGTGTCGCGCTTCGGCCTGTTGGCCTTTGCCTCATCTTTAGATCAGATCGGCCCCCTGACCAGGGATGTGCGCGATTCCGCCCTTATGCTGAATGCTATTGCCGGTTATGATCCCCGTGATTCTACCTCTGTACAGGCAGATGTGCCGGATTATACCAAGTCTCTTACGGAAGGTATGGCCGGTTTGAAAATAGGCATTCCCGCAGAATATTTTGCCGCAGGTCTGGCCCCGGAGGTCAAAGCGGCTGTAGACAAAGGCATTGCCGCACTGCTAGCTGCCGGCGCTGAGGCTGTTGAGGTATCGCTGCCCCACACGGAGTATGGCGTGGCCGCCTATTATATTATTGCCCCCGCCGAAGCCAGTTCCAATCTGGCCCGTTATGACGGGGTTAAATATGGCTATCGTAATCTGGAGGCGGATAACCTTGCAGATATGTACAAGACCAGTCGTTCACGCGGTTTCGGCCCAGAGGTTAAACGGCGGATATTGATTGGCACCTACGCCTTGTCCTCCGGCTATTACGATGCCTATTACAAGAAGGCATCGCAGGTACGCACCCTGATTATGGAGGACTATAAAACGGCATTTGCGGCTTGTGATCTGTTGGTATCGCCGGTTACCCCTAATCCGGCCTGGCAATTGGGCTCCAAGTTATCCGACCCGCTCAGCATGTATCTCTCCGATGCTTTGACCATCTGTAATAATCTGGCCGGGCTGCCCGGCATCTCAGTGCCATGCGGCTTCAGTCCGGATGGCCTGCCCATTGGTCTCCAGATCCAGGCCCCTCATTTTCGGGAGGAGACGATGTTTCAGGCCGCCTATAATCTGGAACTTGGGTTGGGAATTAGCAATAAACGTCCCGATCTCGGGTAAGGCGTGTAAATGAAATTAAAAATTCCGGAACATATAAAAAATTTGATCCCTTATCCGCCCGGTAAGCCCATTGAAGAGCTTGAACGGGAATACGGGGTCAGCGGTTCAATTAAGATGGCCTCCAATGAAAATTCTTTGGGGCCGTCTCCCAAGGCCCAGGCGGCTATTGCCAAGGCCTTGCAGGATCTGCATCGTTATCCCGACGGCAGTTGTTATTATCTGGCCCATAAGTTGGCAGCCAGGCTTGGCGTGGAGCGGGAACAACTCATCTTTGCCAATGGCTCTGACGAAATTCTGGCCCTGTTGGCCGAGGCCTTTATCCAGCCGGGAGATGAGGCGATCAGCAGTCACCCCTCATTTCTGGTCTATCCCAAGGTTACTCAGGCTCAGGGCGGAATTAACCGGGGAGTACCGCTGCGGGATATGCGCCACGATTTGCCGGCCATTCTCAATGAAATTACTTCGCGCACCCGCCTGATTTTTCTCGATAATCCCAATAACCCCACCGGGACAATATTCAGCCGAATGGAGTTTGAGGATTTTCTGGCCCAGGTGCCGGAGCAGGTGGTTGTGGTATTGGACGAGGCCTATTGGGATTTTGTCGAGGTGGGTCAACAGCTTGACGCCAGGAGCTATATTAATGGTGATAGGCCGTTGGTAAGTCTGCGCACCTTTTCCAAGGCCTATGGACTGGCCGGTTTGCGGATTGGCTATGGCTTGATGAACAGGGAGATTGCGGACTGCCTGAACCGGGTCAGGCCGCCCTTTAATGTTAATTCATTGGCCCAGATTGGCGCCATGGCGGCTCTGGACGATGACGAACATTATACCAAGACCCTGGCCATGACCAGAGACGGTATCGTTTGGCTCGGTGAGCAGTTTCGCCGGCTTGGTCTGCGGCCATATCCCACCCAGGCCAATTTCTTTCTGGTGGAGTTAGCCGGTCTGGACGGCCAGACCTTTTATAAGGCGATGCTGCGGCGGGGGGTGATTGTCCGGCCCATGACGGCCTATGGTTATCCCGATTTTATTCGGATTACCGCCGGCACCAGGGCAGAGAACAGGCGTTTGCTTGCCGCCGCCGCCGAAGTTTTGCGGGAGGGGACGGCATGAGCGGCCCGATAATTACCATTGACGGGCCATCCGGCTCCGGCAAGAGTACGATAAGCCGCTTATTGGCGGATCGCCTCGGCTATGTCTATCTCGATACCGGCGCTATGTACAGGGCGGTGGGACTCAAGGCGGCAAAATCGGGGCTTGATCTTGATGATCCCGCCAGTCTGGAGGTTCTGCTTGCTGATCTTGATCTGCAGTTGTTGCCCGGCAGCGCGGATACTGTGGTTATGATGGACGGACGGGATGTCTCTCTGGAAATCCGCTCGGCGGCTATGGGCATGATGGCTTCAAAGGTTTCAGCCTACGGCCCGGTACGGGCAAAGATGACGGCCCTGCAACAACACATGGCCCGCAACGGAGAGGTTGTTGCCGAGGGACGGGATACCGGCACGATAGTTTTTCCCGGCGCCCGCCATAAATTTTATCTGAACGCCTCGGCGCCGGAACGGGCCAAACGTCGTACCGCCCAACTGCACGAGTTGGGGATGACGGCAAATTATCAGGAAATTTTAGCCCAGATAGAAAAAAGGGATCACGATGACAGCGCCAGAACCCTGGCTCCGTTGAGAGCGGCAGCAGATGCGGTGTGGATTGATTGCACCAAAATGGATATTCCGGCGGTACTGCAGTTTATGCTGGATAAAATTAGAGAGGAGACCTGAATGACAGACCTGGAGAATAATCTGCGTAAATTTAAACGTCGTCATCTCATTTATTATATGGAGGTCTTTGATGATGAGTCCGGGAAATTGCTGGGGCATTTGGCTGATATTAACGTCAACGGCCTGCAATTAGTCAGTCGCGAAGCCGTTGAGCTGGATCGAGACTTTCGTCTGCGGCTGATGCTGCCGGAGGACGTGTCTGGAACGGCAAAGGTTGTGTTCGACGCCAAAAGTGTGTGGTGTCGTCCCGATGTCAACCCTGATTTCTTTGCCACCGGCTTCAGCGCCCCGGAACTTGACCAGAATATCCGGCGAATATTCATGATAATGATTAATCAGTTAGGATTTAACGATTAAGAGTTTTGCCGCGCGCTCACTACACCATTTTTTCCTCAGACCAATCATTATGGGCAAATTGTTTATGATCCGGTTTGGGAGGTTTTAGCTCAGTCATTCTTGCCTGCAGCCAGACAAGAATCTTGCTGAATTCACTTGCCACCTCGCCCAGGGCCTGGCCGCGGTGGCTGACCTTATTTTTTTCCGTCATTGAACATTCCGCGAAACTCTTGCCCAAACCGGGGTGATAGAATATGGGGTCATAGCCAAAACCACCATCGCCGCAAATTTCGCTGCTGATTACCCCGGCACAGCGGCCATCGTAGGTCAGGGCCGGGCCGCTTGGCACTGCGATGGATATTACGCACTCGAAGGCGGCGCGGCGGTTTGTTGCCCCTGCCATCTCCCTGAGCAGTTTTTCGATATTTTCCCGATCGCTGGCATGTTCTCCGGCGTAGCGGGCGGAATATATCCCCGGAGCGCCGTTCAGGGCCTCCACCACCAGGCCGGAATCATCGGCAATTGCCGGAATTCCCAGAACCTTGGCGGCAAATAAGGCCTTTTTATAGGCATTATCATCGAAGGTCTTGCCATCTTCCTCGACCTCTGGGATCGGGCCAAAATCTCTAAGGCATTTTAAATCAACGGGGTAATCGGCTAATATGCGTTGAAACTCTTTGACTTTACCCTGGTTACGAGTGGCCAGGACAATGGTTGTTTTGGCTTTCGACATGTCTTTCCTTATCTTTTTATATTCGTAACTATTCAGCAGCACCCCATCTTCGTCCATTTGGGCCTTCTCGAATACCAAAGTATGCTTCGAAGTCCCAAATGAACAAACCTGGAGCACTGCTGAACAGTTACATTTCGGTGGTTATTGCATATTTCTATGCATCACACTGAATAGTTACTTATATTCTTTTGACAAAACAGATAGTTACAACATATCCTACCCATAACTGCCTGAAAACACAACGGATTATTTTTTGTAAAAAAACTTGCCAGACAGTTTTTTTGGACATATCCTTAATCTATGGGGGGTAAGTCTATGTGGAATTTTTTTATCTTCTTTATTATCGGTTGGCTAGTTGGTTTTTTTGTCTATTATCTGGCTGAGGATTATAAACATTCGGAAGACTACCAGAACGAACCGGGCCGCCTGCATCAATTATAGAGAACCTATAATTTGTCCACTCTGGTGAGAGCGATGCCTCCCGGCTTATCGGGCGACGGTAATTTCCAGATCGCCTGAGAGCACGGGGTGGTTTGTGCCGCCGGCATCCCTGATGTGCAACAGCCCTTCCTCGTCCGGCCCCAGAGACAGGCCGGTGATCTTTTGCCCCTTCGGGGTGAGCCAGGTAAGCCACTTGCCGTATGCGGCATCATTGGCCCGCCAGTCTGCCAGAATCCCGCCAAAGTCATTATTTACCAAACGTGCTATTTCCCGGTCAACCTCACGCAATACGGCGGCTAGCACTGCGCCCCTGTCAAAGAACCGGCCGGCCGCGATATACATGGATGTGGCCCTGGCCGCCAGCTCCACCGGCAAAGTATCGGCAGTGGTATTCACATTCAGGCCTATACCTATGACAATAGTCGGCCCGCTGCCTGCCGTCATGTCATTTTCAGTTAGAACCCCCGCCATTTTTTTTTCTGCAAATAACAGATCATTGGGCCACTTCAGGCGGGCCTCAATGGCGCTTACTTTGGCTACTCCATTACGCAGCGCCAGGCCAACAGCCAGGGTGATTTTGCTAAGATCTTTTGACTGTAAAGGCGGCCGGGTGATGATGGAAAAATAAAGGCCGGCCCCCTTTGGCGATTCCCATGTTCTGCCGAGCCGGCCCCGGCCATTGCTCTGGGTTTGGGCTATAACTACGGTGCCAGATTCGGCTCCTTCTTTGGCCAGGGCCAGGGCCTGGGTATTGGTGGAGTCAACGGCGTCAAACAGGATCAGCGGCCTGTCGTCCAACCGACAGCTTCGGGATATTCGCTGCCATATCGGCTCTTCTTGCGCTTGGCTAGGTACTTGCTTGGGCATAATGACCGGCTGGGTGTTGGCTTACTTGACTTTTGGAGGCCTTTGCGATAATCTTATCCGTTTTTTTATGACGAAATAACTAATGCCCATTTGGGGTACATAAATGCAGCGGTACGACAACGATCGTATGCGAAGGAACATAATTTGATAGTCAAGGCATTAAAAGGATTCAAGGACATCCTACCAGATGAGGCCAATCTTTGGCAAGATGTAGAACGGGTGGCCCGGCAAATTTTCCATCGTTTCGGCTATCGAGAGATCAGGGTGCCGATTTTGGAGAAGACAGGGCTTTTCGCCCGCTCCATCGGCGAAACCACGGATATTGTCGAAAAGGAGATGTATAGCTTTACCGATCGTAACGGCGATTCATTGACCATGCGGCCGGAAGGCACTGCCCCGGTATTGCGCGCCTTTATTGAGCATAATCTCCAGGCCGAGCGACCGGTGCAAAAGCTCTATACCATGGGGCCTATGTTCCGCCACGAACGGCCGCAAAAGGGGAGGCTGCGGCAATTCCATCAGATGAGCGTTGAGGCCATAGGTGCCGATCAGCCGGAAATAGACGCCGAAATCATGGCTATGGCCTCCATGGTTATTAGCGAATTGGGCCTGGACGTAAGTCTGGAGATAAATTCCCTGGGCTGCCCAAAATGCCGGCCCGCTTTTAACCAGGCTCTGCTTGACTTTCTGGCAGAAAACGCCGGCAGTTTATGCCCTGATTGTGAACGGCGGCGTTATAAAAACCCTCTGCGGGTACTTGATTGTAAGAACAAGACCTGCCAGGCGCGTTATGTCAACGCCCCCTCTATTCAGGCCCATCTCTGCCCGGAATGCGCGGCACATTTTCAGGCAGTGGAGTCTTATCTAAAGGCCCTTGATATAAGGTACAAGGTTAATCCCTTCATGGTGCGGGGGCTTGATTATTATACCCGCACTACATTTGAGTTATTGACCAATGCCCTTGGTGCTCAGAGCGCGGTTGGGGCGGGTGGCCGCTATGACGGTCTAATTGAGCAGCTAGGCGGCCCCGCTCTGCCGGGAATAGGTTTTGCCATGGGTCTGGAACGCCTGACCCTGTTATTAGCGGCACAACAAAGAAAATCGTCCCAACGGATAGATATATTTATTGCCGCTCTGGGGGGTGCCGCCCTTGAAAGGGGGGTTCTGTTGGCACACGCCCTGCGGCAGCGGGGAGTGGCGGTAGTGATGGATTACGCCGGCCGCAGCCTGAAGAGCCAGATGAAACAGGCCGCCCGCCATGACAGCCGTTTTACCCTGATAATTGGGGAAAATGAACTGGCTGGGGGACAGGCGGTTATGCGCGATATGGAGAGTCATGAGCAGGTGGACGTTATCCTGTCGGAAGATCTTGCTACCTGGAGTACAGCCTTGGCAAAGAAAATTTTGGCGTAAGATTTTTTGGCAGTTAAAATTAATTATTGAAGGAGAAACCCAATGGAATCCATGGGTGGGCTGAAAAGAAGCCATTATTGTAACGAATTACAGCAGGCGAATGTTGGTGATGAAATCATCTTAATGGGTTGGGTATTACGCCGCCGCGATCATGGCGGGGTAATTTTTGTCGATCTGCGCGATCTGCGGGGGATTACGCAGGTGGTGTTTAATCCCGAGTACAATGAAAAAGTGCATGCCAAGGCCCATGATTTACGGAGTGAGTGGGTATTAGCAGTCCGAGGGAAGGTTTGCGCCCGCCCGGAGGGAATGACCAACAAAAATCTACAGACCGGCGCCATCGAAATAATGGTTGATGAATTGCGGATTCTCAACACCTCCCCGACACCGCCATTCCCGCTAGATGAAGAAAAAGATGTGGCGGAAAATCTGCGCCTTAAATATCGCTATCTTGATTTGCGCCGCCCAAAAATGATTAATAATCTGCGTCTACGTCATCAGGCTGCGCACGCCATTCGCACCTATCTGGACGAAAATAATTTTATCGATGTGGAAACTCCAATTTTGACCCGCTCAACCCCTGAGGGCGCCAGAGATTATCTAGTCTCCAGCCGGGTCAATCCCGGCAAGTTTTATGCTTTGCCACAGTCGCCGCAGCTCTTTAAACAGTTGTTGATGATTGCCGGGGTGGATCGTTATTATCAAATCGTCAAATGCTTTCGTGATGAGGATCTGCGGGCCGACCGCCAACCGGAATTTACCCAGATCGACATGGAGTTATCCTTCGTTGATGAAGACGACATCATGACCATTGCCGAGGGTATGATTCAACGACTCTTCAAGATTACTCTAAATAAAGACATTAGCACTCCTTTTAAACGTATGACCTACGCCGAAGCCATGGAGCGTTTCGGCTGTGATAAACCGGACACCCGTTTCGGTCTGGAATTAATTAACCTAACGGAGACAGTGCGTGACTGTGGCTTTAAAGTTTTTGCCTCGGTAGTAAAGAAGGGCGGTCTGGTGAAAAGTATTAACGCCAAGGGCTGTGCCACCTTGTCCCGCAAAAATATTGATGACCTCACCGAGTATGTGGCGCAGTTTGGCGCCAGGGGGTTGGCCTGGGTCAAAATAAAGGAAGACGGCGAATGGCAGTCGCCTATTGCCAAATTTTTTACGGAAGCAGAGCGTAACGATATGGGGCAAACCCTGGACGCCGCTCCCGGAGATTTGTTGTTTTTTGTGGCGGATACGCCGGCTGTTGTCCATCAGGCCTTGTCGGAGCTGCGTCTGGAGCTGGGCCGGCGGCTTAACCTAATTGACAAGAGCGTCTTTGATCTATTGTGGGTAACGGATTTCCCCCTGCTGGAATATGATGAGGATGAGGGGCGCTATACGGCGGTGCATCATCCCTTTACCGCCCCTCATGAGGATGATCTGGCTCTGCTAGAATCGGCGCCGGGCAAAGTGCGCAGCCGGGCCTATGATATGGTTTTAAACGGTACGGAAATCGGCGGCGGCAGCATTCGTATTCATCAAAAGGATGTGCAGAACCGGGCCTTTGCCGCCTTGGGTATTTCGCCGGAGGAGGCGAAGGATAAGTTCGATTTCCTCTTGCGGGCTCTGGAGTTGGGGGCGCCGCCCCATGGTGGTATCGCCTTTGGTCTGGATCGTTTAATGATGATATTAACTGCCAGCGATTCGATTAGGGACGTTATCGCCTTCCCCAAAACGCAGCGCGCCGCCTGCCCGCTCACCGAGGCGCCGTCACCAGTGGCCAGAAAGCAGTTGACTGAGCTGCATTTACGGCCTGACTGGAAAGAGGATTAAGGGCTGACAAAAAAACTTTGACAATGCGGCGCTGTGTGTTATAGAATGAGTGCTTTAGCGGTATTGTCGGGCGAATTATCCTGGCAATACAACGATTGGTTGTCAAACGGCGCCGGTCATATTATTAAATAGGCCTTTCTAGGGGGTCTGGTAAAGAAGGAGTAGTTCGAGATGGCTGAAGGAACAGTAAAGTGGTTTAACGCGTCTAAGGGGTTTGGGTTTATCGAGCAAGACGATGGCTCAGATGTTTTTGTACATTATTCTGCAATTAAGACGGAAGGCTATAAGAGCCTTGATGAAGGTGCCCGTGTTAAGTTTGATGTTGTCGAAGGCAACAAAGGGCCCGCTGCTGATAATGTTGAGCCCCTGTAAAAATAAATCAGGCGGTACTTGCAGATGACCTTTGGTAATCTGTGGCAATAAGTTTATGTTACCCCCTATAAGGGTGTTCAGTAAAATGGCAAGCCGGTAAATTCCCGCTCCTGACTGTTTTCGAGCTAACATCCTGAACTTGCAGTTTTTGAGCAGTCAGTGAAATCTGTGAGCTGTGCTCCGCACTCAGCGGTACGACAACGATCGTATGCGATTGCGGGGCATTTTTTTTGCCCTTGGCTTACCTGAGACATAACGGAGCCGCGCTCAAAAGCCGGGAACTCTGTTATGGACATAAGTACCCTTTCCCCATGCAATTCCCCAGGTTTTCACTTTCGCATACGATCGTTGTCGTACCGCTGTACTAGCAGTCTCTTCTGCCCAGGGGACATCTTTTTTAACTGGTATTCCCGCTTGGCGGCGTCAGAGCGCGAGGCGGCGGCCTCCTGATATACAAGCTGAACCGGCCGCCTTGCCCTGGTGTATCTAGCGCCCTTCGCACCATAATTATGTTCTTTGAGCCTTCTGACGAGGTCGATGGTGATGCCGGCGTAGAGGCTGTCATCATTACAGCGCAGCATATAAACGTACCAGCCACTTGGTTTAATGTTCATGTTGCTCCTCAATTACCTTGAAATATAGTCATAAATTTTGTTACTATCCACCAGAATTTGCAAGATAATTACAAGGGCGTGATATGTTCGAGTACGACAACCATGATTTGCCGGAATTAACTCCGACTGAACTGCAAGATGAACGGGATATCCTCTTTGGAATTATCAGCCGTTTTATCGGCTATTTCACCATGGATTCGCAGCGTGAAAGCCAAAATAATACAGATACCGAATACCCCTTTGTGCCAATGGATCCCCGACAGGTCTATGCCCAGATAAAATTCGTGCGCGATTATCTTGACGGGCAGAATCAGGCTGCCGGGCCTTACCGCTTTATCGATATTGGCTGCGGCATTGGCAATGTATTGTTGACGGCCGAGCAGATGAACTTTGAGGTATGGGGCATTGAGAAGGACAAATTCCCTTTTCAGGTGGCGGCCAAATTAATTGGCTCAGAGCGGGTCAGCCAGGCGGATATATGGCAGTATGATAATTATGCCGCCTTTAAGGTGATCTATTATTTCCGCCCCTTTCATGACGGCGTCTTGCAACGCCGTTTTGAGCTTCTTGTTGAAGATCAACTACAGCCCGGCGGAATCTTAATCGCTAACCGCAAGATGAGCGTGAAAATAGACGCCGATCCTCGTTTCAGCCGTCTAAGCAGCACTATGCCCGTATGGTTGAAAAAGAAAGAGCCGTGTCCCGAATAACCCCGCCAACACCACTTATTCCCCTGTCTGAGCTTACCTTTACCTTTTCACGGAGCAGCGGGCCGGGTGGCCAACATGTGAATAAGGTAAATAGCCGGGTCACCCTGTGGTTCGACCTGTGGAATTCTCCCAGTCTGACCGCATTACAAAAAAACCGTCTCGGTAAAAAACTGGCCGGCCGGCTCAACCAACAGGGACGGTTATGGTTGGTCAGTAACCGCCATAGGTCACAAATGGCCAACCGCCAGGAGGCCATAGCCCGATTCTATGATTTACTGCGTGAGGGGCTAAAGACCGAGCGGCCGCGCAAGAAGACCAGAATCAGCAAGGCGGCCAGAAAGCGCCGCCTTACCGCTAAAAAACGCCGCGGCTCCCTGAAAAGAGAGCGTCACCGGCCTCTTGATGACTAAAAATCTTCAAAATTATCGTCATCATCAAAGGGAATAACTTGCTCAGACTTGGCGGCTGCCGCAGATTTTATGCCAGGCTTGGGCAGGCTCTTCCTGCCTGCCGGCGGCCGGCGGAGAACCGTTGCCGATGAGGCGGCAGGCCGGGGCGGCGTTTTGACGGTTCTAGGCGCCCCGCTGCCATTCACCATTCTTGTTAAGCCGCTCAACGTATCCCTGATACTTTCTACCTGGGCGTTCATCTCCTCGGCGGCGCTGGCAGACTCCTCGGAGTTGGCGGCAATCTGCTGCACGGCCTGATCCAACTGGGTGATGGCCTGATTTACCTGGTTAACCCCGGTGGTTTGTTCGTTGGAGGCAATAGCCACCTCCTTGATTAACTGGCCGATCTTGCTAGAGTGTTCATTCACCTCGACAAAGG
>JAADIV010000178.1 GCA_013151175.1 Deltaproteobacteria bacterium
ACAGCAGGTGTCAGCCAGAACGTCCTGGTGCAGCTGAACAGGAGAAATTCAAACAAACAATTGAACTGTCTTCCGCCGCAATAATATCAGCTTCAGCTGAAACTGAATTGGATGATGATTTAATTTATAAAGATTTTGAAAAAGGTTATAATCGACGAAAAGTTAAAAAAATAAAATACTTGTTCGTTGCAATGCTGAAGAATCCCTCCATGCTAAAACCAGTATTCAAAAAAGTGATCAATTTGCTGGAGTTAATATTTCGGCGTTTGCAGGGGCAAAGGGTGCGCTGGTAACCGATGAATATACTCCATGTTATTCCCGGTGACCTTTGGGCGGGCGCCGAAGCACAGGTGTATTATACTGTTAAAGAACTGAACACGTTATCTCCGCATAAGGTTAGAGTCATACTTTTCAGTAAAGGTGAATTGTATAAAAGGTTGTCGGCGGCGAATGTTGAGGTGACGCTTCTGGATGAGAGCCGTCTTGGCAATATCTCTATATGCAACGGTATCAAGCAGCAACTGATTGCCGGTGATGTGCATATTGCTCATGTGCATGAATACAAGAGTCATATGTTAACCGCGCTCGCGCGGCTGACGGCGGCGAAAAAAGACTGTGCTTTATTTAGAACTCTACATGGTCAGAATGTGCCCAGCAGGTTTAAGTCCTATTTGGTCCTGGGATGTCAAAAGTTTTTTTTACGGTATATGACCGATCATCTTATCGCTGTCTCGGGGCAATTAGAAAAGCGGCTTTCTCGGCAATCGACCAGGGCCGATGTTCATTTGATCTATAATGCGGTTGATCGCAGGGCGTTACTTTCTCCGGCCGAGGTGGCGGAGATCAGGAGGTCGTACGGCCTCGCGGCAAAGCAATTTTGGATTGGTACTGCCGCGCGCCTTGAAGTGGTGAAAAATTTACAGATGCTTATAGAGGCGGCCGGATATCTAAGAGATCAGCATCCGGAGCTGAGCTTTCGCATCTCCATTTTTGGCGAAGGGTCCTTGCGAGATGTTCTGAAATCGCAAATTTTGCAACATGGATTAACTGAACACGTATTTTTGGAAGGGCATAACAACGATATCATGCCGGTGTTGCAGTCTCTGGATGTTTTTACCCTCACTTCACTGCATGAAGGCCTGCCCATGAGTCTGCTTGAGGCAATGTCTGTTGGAACTATTCCTGTCTGTACGGCTGTCGGCGGCATGAAAGAAGTCATCTCTCATGGCGAGGATGGTTTCTTGATCGCCCCTGCCGATGCTGGCGAGTTAGCTGATACCTTCGCGTATATTAACAGTGAAGGGACGAAGTTGAATCCTGTCCGCGTCAGGGCCCGGGAGAAAATCAAGCAGGCGTTCTCGGTTGAACAGAATTGTCAGAAATTATTTTCACTTTACGAAGAATCTTACCGGGCCATAATGATAAGCTGAGATAATGAGTAAATTGTATGAGATATCTACATTTCTGCAGATTGTTCTTTATGATTTTTTAAGAAAAAGTCATTCGGAAAAAAGCCTTGATTCGGCATTACATGATGCTGTTGCTTGGCTGTGCAGGGCTCAGGACAGTAGTCCTGATGATGGTGTATCCGAGGGATATCATTTAAAACATGGATGGCTGCCGTCATATCCTGAAACGACCGGCTATATCATAGAAACTTTGTGTGACTATTCGGAACTGTCTGGCGATAAATCGTTAAAAGACCGCGCGCTTCGCATGACGGACTGGCTGGTTATGGTTCAATCTGAAGATGGTTCAATCCCTGACAGTTATTTTAAGAAAAAGATGGTATTTGATACGGGGCAGGTATTGTTCGGCTTTGTCCGGGCATTCGAAGAAACCGGGAAATCTCGATACCGGGAGGCGGCGCTCAGGGCAGGGAAGTGGCTAATTGATGTCCAGGAGCCGAATGGGACCTGGCTGAAATTTGCTGTTGGTGGAATCCCTCATGCCTATTATGCGAGAGTTGCCTGGAGCCTGGCCCGCCTGCATCATCTTACCGGTGATGATTACTATAAAGAGAGTTGTAGAAAAAATATTGAATGGGTGCTTTCGCAGCAACGGAAAAATGGTTGGTTCGATCATGCTTCTTTTACCCGGGAAAAACACGTCCGACCCTATACGCATACAATAGCATATACAATAAGGGGGGTACTGGAATCCGGAATGTATCTGCGGCGCGTTGACTTTATTGATGCAGCTCGCAAGGCCATGGACGGTTTGCTTGGGGTTGTGCCTGATAGTGGCGGCCTCTATGGCTCTTATGACAAAAACTGGCAAAGGGGGGGGCGCTTCAGCTGCTTAACCGGCAATGCCCAGTTGGCCATTATTTTTTTTAAACTTTATCAATTAACAGACAACGAACAGTATCTGGCTGCTGGGCGAAAAATTAACAATTACTTGTTGTCGAAACAGGAAAAGCGAATAAGTAACAAAAATATTTTTGGTGCCATTGCCGGCTCCTGCCCTATCTGGGGAGAATATATTCATTTTATGTATCCTAACTGGGCAACTAAATTTTTTATCGATTCCTTGCTGCTTGAGAAAGAACTGACGGCATAGGCCATCATATCCAATGGGGAAGACAATATTATATATATGGGATGCAGATTATCCTTGGGATGTCCGGGTAGAAAAGATCTGCCGGAGTCTTATGGCTGCCGGGCACGAGGTGCATGTCGCTTCCCGAAATTTGCAACGCAACCCAACCTACGAGGAAGATCAGGGGCTTTATATTCACCGGACAAGAACCTGGAAGAAGGACGGGCTCAATTATGCTTTTTCTTTCCCCGCCTTTTTCAGCCCCTTCTGGAAAAGATTTCTTGATTCGATTATTACCGGCTACCATATCGATCTGATTATTGTTCGTGACCTGCCCATGGCCATCGCCGGAATATGGTCAGGGAAGCGACATGGTTGCCCGGTTATTTTTGACATGGCCGAGGACTATGTTGCCCTGGTTCGTGATATCTGGCGGGCCAGAAAATTTCAAGGATTTAACCTGGTTGTGCGCAACCCCTACCTTGCTGGTATGGTTGAGCGTTATGCCCTGCCGCGTTTTGATCACGTGTTGGTTGTGGTTGATGAAGCAAAAGAAGTGGCGCTGCGGGCCGGCGTTTCTTTAGAGAAGATAACAGTTGTCGGCAATACGCCACAGTTGGCAGAGGACAAGAGTGTGCCGGATGAGAGTCAATTCCTGCCGGAATCATTATCCCGGTTCAAAGACCATTACATCGCTGTATATACCGGAGGGATTCAGCTTGGCCGTGGTTTGCAGGTTGTTTTTGAGGCGATTCCGATAATAGTCAAAAAAATTCCGCACTTTATGTTTATCGTAATCGGTGCGGGATATGCGGTCGAGCAACTGAAACAAATGGCTCGGGAACAAGCTGTTGATCGTTTCATTTGTTGGGTCGGATGGGTAAACCATGAGGTCTTGTTTCAATATACAGGTGTCGCCGATGTCGGGATAATTCCCCATTACCGGTCAGCGCATGTGGACACGACAATTCCAAATAAAATATTTGACTACATGGCGTGCGGACTTCCGGTTATTGCTTCAGACGCACCTCCTATGCAACGTATTGTTGAGGAAACCGGCGCGGGCCTTGTTTTCAAAAGTGGTGACAGTGCCGATCTGGCACAGGCGGTCTTGCGGGTATACTCTTCGCCTGGAAATTATGGAGAAAAAGGAGGCGCGGCTGTGCGCAAAACGTATAATTGGTCTATAGATAAAAAAAGATTATTAGATGTTGTAAATGGTCTTTGAGCTTGTGCAGCGAAGCGGCAGGGTTAAATCCTGACTTCATGATGGTTTGAGGCGATACTTCATGTGCAACTGGGGAATTTGTTGTATTATTGCAGAATAAACGCATTTCCTGGTCTTCACCTCGCCGTCCTGCAGGGTGCCCGATAAAGGATTCAGGTAAATTTTAAATCCCGGAATTTTTTTATTTTATGCTTGCTGAAAGTCATCCGTACATCCGCAGGATCATCCGATTCTGTCTTTTGCCATATTGTTATTTTAAACTTGTTCCGTGGCATGAATGCCCGCATAGCAGGTTGCACGTCGCGCAGGATCTACTCTATATCTTCTTTAAACTTAAATATTATCCGGGTAATTACGGCCTTTGTCATTTATGGGAAAAGGACCGGAGTGAGTGGGCTTATTATTATGGGGCTTCGTATGATCCATATCAGCGGCAGCGATTACGGCAATTTGTCCAACGCTATGCCTATCAGATAGTATTTGATGATAAGGAGTTGTGTGAGCAATTTTGCCGGGGACTCAAAGTGCCGATGCCGGAATTTTATGGAACTGTAGAGCCCGGTGGCCCATACCGGAAACAAATAGAAGTTTGCCTGGAAAAAAGCGCCGACAAGGAATTATTTATTAAGCCGATAATGGGCCGCGGCGGCAAAGGCATTATGAAGGCGGTCAAAGGGCGGAATACGATCATTGTCAAAACTGCAGGCGGTGATACTGATATTGCTGATTTTGTCTTGACAGAAAAATGTGTGCTCCAGGAGGGGGTTAGTCAGCACCGGGCAGTATCGCAAATTGCGCCGTCATCTGTGAATACTATTCGTATCATAACTTTGTTGACCACCGGCTTGGATGTCATCCTACTTGGTGCCTTAATGAGATTTAGTAAAGAAGGTTCATTCGTAGACAATACAAGTGCTGGCGGAATATCTATCGGTATTGACTGCAACAAAGGTGAATTAAGAGAAGTTGGTTTTGATTTCTCCGGTAATACGTATACGAAACATCCTGACACCGAATTTATTTTTGCGGGGTTCACCATACCATTTTGGAAAGAAGTAGTGGAGTTGGCAGTAACGATACAAAAGTCCTGCGAATTTTATCGTTTAGTCGGTGTTGATATTGCCGTTACTCCCAATGGACCGGTGTTGATTGAAGCCAATGCGAATCCGGATATCATCGGGATCGAACAAGTAAATGGGCCAATTTTAACAGATAAAAGGGTGTTTGATGAGTTTGTGAAATACGACCTGCTTGTTAATCAATATCAGAGGGTATTATATGATTGAGCCCCTGAAAAAATATAAGATTAGCCGGTGTGCCGTCTTATGAACGTATGTGTGGCGAAAATTTATTATCAGCTCCCGGCGGGCATGCAGAATATTTTTCTCTCCTCGTATGGTCTTTATCTTCAGAAGATTCGTCACGGTCAGCAGTACCGGGATTTTTGCCGGCAGGTGAATGGCCATCTGGCGTTATCAAAAGGAGAGCTTGCGGGAGTTCAATGGCAAGGTTTTTGTAAGTTGCTGGCTGATAGCCGAAAATACGTTCCCTATTACAGAAAAGCACTGAAGGATATATCCGCGCCGGAAGTTAAATGTCTTGATGATCTGCGGAAATTGCCTTTGCTGGAAAAGGAGGTTTTGCGTACTTCACCGGAAACCTTGGTTGACGAGCGCTATGAAAAGAAAAAATTGCTTGTTGTTCATACGACCGGGACCACCGGAACCCCTTTAAAGATTTATTGTACGCCGGATGTAAGAAAAAAGAATTATGCGTTTTATCGCCGATTTTTACAACAGGCCGGGATAAACTACTCAGGCAGACGTGCGACCTTCGGCGGCAGGATAATTGTTCCGCATAACCAGAAACAGCCGCCATTTTGGCGGTACAGTTATTTTCAGAAAAATATTCTTTTTTCCTCCTATCATTTAACAGAAAAAAATATCCCTTCATACATTACCGCTCTGCGGAAAATTAGGCCTGAGTATATTGACACCTATCCGTCAAGCCTGTTCACACTTGCAAAGTATGCTGTGCAGCAAGGTATTTCGTTAAAAGGTATTTCCCGGGCCATTATAACCTCTGCGGAAACATTATTTCCTGAACAGCGCAAGATTATTGAAGATGTTTTCGACGCGCAGATCTTCGATCAGTATGGAGCCGCGGAAATGTGTGTCTTTGTCGGCCAGTGTGGTCATGGCTCATATCATGTCCATTCCGATTACGCCATAATAGAGTTTCTGCGGGAAGATGGAAGCCGGGCCGTACCAGGTGAAGAGGCAGAGGTTGTCTGTACCGGCTTGATAAATCCGGTTATGCCCCTCATCCGTTACCGTATTGGCGATCGAGCTGTATTGAGTGATAGAGAATGCGAATGCGGTAGTCCTTTCCCGGTGGTCGAAAAAATTATCGGGCGAGCGGATGATGTAATTTTGACGCCGGACGGCCGGAGAATAGGTCGATTGAGCCCTGTTTTGAAAGGGTTTCCGGTTAAGGAGGCGCAATACCGGCAAAAGGTTATTGACGAGATAGATGTCTTGCTGGTTAAAGATCAGGGGTTTTCCGTTGACACGGAAAAAAATATAATCATGGAATTAAAAAAACGCCTGGGCGGTAAAATCAAAATAAATATTAAATATGTGGAAGTAATAGAACGATCAAAAGGTGGGAAATTGAAGTCAATTATTTCTGAACTATAATCTTCTTCAATTTTTTACAGCGAAAGGTCAGACTTTTTCCTGGACCAACTCTTTGAAGACATCTATTCTATTTAAAAAGATTTTCTCGTCAGTTCTTTTCAAGTCCGGCTCGGTTGATAATAAAATAAGTCAACTCTGTGCACAGGATTTGACTCTCATCCTGATGTACCATCGGGTTGTTCCGGCAGATCAGTTGGTCCAGGCCGGTATGTATGTGAGTCCTGCAACTTTCGAAAGCCATCTTATCTTTCTCGCAAAATATTTTAATGTAGTCCCTTTAAACTCTTTAACAGTAAAAAAGAATCGGGCCGGGATTCGTGGTAAGCCATCATGTGTTTTGACTTTTGATGATGGGTGGCAGGACTTTTATGAATATGCCTATCCTCTTTTAGTGAAATATCAGTTACCGGCCACGGTTTTTTTGCCCACGGAATTTATTGGCACTGGAAAACAATTCTGGACTGATTGTTTTGCCGGTCTTCTTTCTCATCGTCAGGCAACAATTCCGGAGAAATTGTCTTGCCCGGACATTTTGCCAGTTGTTGCATATCTGGACGGCTTGCAGGGTTCCTTTGCCAAGCGACTTGAAGCGGGGATTGAGTATTTAAAAAAATATCCGTTAAGCAAAATAGAGAAGGTGTTGGCCGGGTTGTCGGAGATTTGGCAGGTCGATTTGGCGGGATCTGGCCGGAATTTCTTGAACTGGGCGGAAATAGCTGAAATGAAGGATTCCGGGTTGATTTCTTTTGGGTCACACACGGTCAACCATCAAATATTAACAACATTGGATAATACGGCGATTAAAAATGAATTAATTGCTTCCCGAAAAGAACTCTTGCAAAGGAATGTGGTTGATAGCTCATGTGTTTCTTTTTGTTATCCAAACGGTAATCATACGAAAGAGATTGCGGCTATGGTTCGTTCAGCAGGATATCACCTGGCGGTGACGACGAGAAAGGGCTGGAACCGTGCCGATGCTGATAAGTTTACCTTGAAACGGATTGGTATCCATGAAGATATGACCTCGACTCCGGCACTCTTTGCCTGTCGGATAGCTGGTTTAATTTAGGGAGCGTTTTTTGTTCCTGCCGATAACCTGGTGTCTTTTATGAAAAATAAACGCGTGCTTTGTGTTGTCGGCACCCGGCCCGAAGCAATAAAAATGGCGCCGGTCATTCTGGCCCTGCAAAAACAGGAATGGGCTGATGTTCAAGTTCTTGCTACTGCCCAGCATCGACAAATGTTAGACCAGGTTTTATCTGTTTTTGGCATTGTTCCTGATTATGACCTGGACATTATGCAGTCGAATCAGGGGCTGACGGAGTTGACCGCCAGGCTGTTGGTTGCCCTGGACAAGGTATTGGCAGAGGCATCTCCCGATATAGTTTTGGCACAGGGTGACACAACAACGGTGATGACAACTTCACTTGCCTGTTTTTATCGGCAGATTGCATTTGGTCATGTGGAAGCCGGCTTGCGAACCGGTAATATTTACAATCCTTTTCCCGAGGAGATGAATCGGGTGGTGGCAGGCCATTTAGCCGCCATGCATTTTGCTCCGACAACATCGGCAAAAGAGAATCTGCTGCGGGAAAATATTTCCGCAGATTACGTTTATGTAACGGGCAACACGGTTATTGATGCCCTTCTGGAAACCGCCCGGCAAGATTTTGCTATTGGTATAGACCTGGATGCTGCGAAGCAGTTGATTTTGCTCACTTCGCATCGCCGGGAAAATTTCGGCGCACCGATGCGGGATGCGTTTACTGCTATGCGGGAGCTGGTAGAGCGAAATGATACGGTAGAATTACTTTACCCGGTCCATCCGAATCCCAATGTTACCCGACCTGCTTATGAAATTATGGGAGGCCACTCGCGTATTCATCTGGTGGAGCCGCTTGGCTATGCCCAGTTTGTGCAAGCCATGAAGCAGGCGTATTTAATCATTTCCGACTCGGGTGGTGTCCAGGAGGAGGCCCCGGCCCTGGGGAAGCCTGTCCTGGTGCTAAGAGAAGAAACCGAACGTCCGGAGGCTGTTGCGGCCGGAGTGGTCCGCCTCGTCGGGACCAATCAAGCCCTTATTATTTCTGAAGCGGAGAAATTGCTTACCGATAAAGAATATTACCGGTCAATGGCCCGTGGAGTTTCCCCCTATGGTGACGGTAAAGCGGCGGAAAGGATTGTCTCGATAATAAAAATGTGGAAAACAACAGGTTGTGAACCCGGTGTTGTCAGCTGATTTTTTTTGCTTGTCTTCCAAGACCTGCCGATCTGCCGATCGAAGTATAAATCGTCAATAGCCGGGATTGTTAGCTGTCGGGTCAACATTGCCGGCCGGGCGCAGGATCGTCTTGAAGTTGCAGCAGGACACGGCCTGATGCGCCTTCAGGAGGGGCAGCAGGAGATCCAGAAACGCGAAGGCGGTGTTGTTCATCCGCTGATGATGAATCATAATGCCCATGCGGCCGTAGCGGGCAGCCTCCCTGAACTCCGACAGCAGGTTGGCCCAGCCCTGCCGGGGATCCTGTTCCCGGCGGGTATGCAGGTCGATGTTGACGTCCAGGTCGGGCAGGTTCGCGGGAGAGGCCGGTTTCGCCCCCTGCGCGCGCGAAATTGCCGCATAGCCGAGTTCGCTAAGCGCCTGCAGGGTCGTCTCGCCGCACCGGTTCCAGGGCGGGGTGAAGACCGGGACAAACAGCGGGCCGAGAATTTCCGCCAGCCGGTCCCGGCCCTGGTGCAGATCGGCCGCGATGGTTTCTCTGGTCCGGCTGTCGCCGAATTCGCTTTTTTTCCCCTGCGCTTCATGGTTTTTGTGCTGCCAGCCGTGCTGATGCCAGCACCAGCCGGGGCTTTCCGGCTCGAACCGCTGCATTTCCCGCCAGCGCTCCTGATTGAGCCATGCCGGAACCACGGCCAGGCAGAGCGGCATGTGATGGCTTGCAAAGACGCGCATCAGGCGGCTGAACGGTTCGTCAACCGGGCCGCCGATGTCATCGGCCCGGAAAAAAACCTGCGTCGGCCGGCTCCTGTCAATAGCGGTGCTCAGCAGATCATGCAGCTGCCTGCTCAATTCTGCCGGGGGATCACCGGACCAGAGGCTGGAAATCGTCGTTGTCATCTTCATCTCCCGGCGCCCGTGCCTTGCGAGAGCCAGTCAGCGGTTTGCCTGGCTCCCTCCAGGCGAATAGCCGGGCGCCGCTCCCGCCTGCCGATCATCCCGGCCATTTTTCCGGCCAGCATTGCTGGCTCCAGGTCGCTCTCGTCCAGCACCG
>JAADIV010000094.1 GCA_013151175.1 Deltaproteobacteria bacterium
GCTTATATCAGGGGGTATTGTCTGACGGGGCGGCGCTGTGTTATTGGTCATACCACGGAAGTTAAACACACGATTTTTCTGGACGATGTCAAGGCCGGCCATTTTGCTTATATTGGTGACAGTATTATGGGTAATCAGGTGAATTTGGGGGCTGGTACCAAGATGGCCAATTTACGGTTTACCAGTGGAGAGGTGCCAATCCGCACCGTTGATGGAGTTATTGCCTCTGGTTTGCGTAAGCTTGGGGCAATTTTGGCAGACGGGGCGCAAACCGGGTGCAATTCGGTAACTAATCCCGGCACATTGCTTGGTAAAAAATCTATTCTCATGCCAAATATCACCGCCAAATCCGGTTATCATCCCCCTCACTCATTAATCAGGAAATAGATTTGTAACGCAGCTTATATGCCTTTGACTCCCACGTAATTATACAGGCCATACAGAAATTCAACAATGATACCAATAGTAAGAAATATTCTCAATATACGATCCCAGGGCAGCTTTGCCCCCAGGGAGTGCTGCAGGAGAGAAACAATGATAATGGTTCCACCCACCGTAATTGGGGCAACGGAGACTACCTGGATAATTGACTTAGTCAAAGTTTTCAGGATATTATCAGGGTAATAGCGGATACTGACTATTACATAGACCAGGGTTGTTATCCCCAATGAAACCGATCCTTTTAATTTTTTTTGCATAATACCACCATGAAACTTAAAACACTTCTTCTGCCACCTGTTACCATTCCCCAGGATCGTCTTTTCCGGCAATTATTGTTGGTATTTGACGAGGTTTTTTTATATGCCGCCTCGGAGGATGGTTGTGATGATAACATTTATAGCCGCAATCATCTCTTAAAACATTATGCGCCCCTGCCCTTTGGCGCGGATTTACCTAAATTTCAAAGGCTTATCCGTGATATCAGCGCAAATCGGGCCGAGTACTATAGCGGCGGTCTTTTTTCATTGTCAGCAGCGGCCGCTCATAATGAAAATACGGTTTGGCAATTGGTCAGCGAGATAATGTCGCCGGAAAATCGGGAGGATAAACACGCCAAGACATTACTGCAAGTGCGTCTCATCCTGCGTCTGGCCGAAATTGCCACCTCAGAGGAGGAAGAGATCAGCCGGGATTTAGCCGGGATAAACCGGAAGGTTGATTCCCTGCTCGATGATTTAAAGGATGAAGCGGCCGCACATCCTGAAACGGCGCATTTAAGCACGGCGGTGGCTATGAATCTTACCAAATTGGTGCGGGCCTGGGCCTATTTATTTTTGGCGGATAAGGCGGTATACCGGCCTGCGATTGTTTCCACGGCCAACCTTGAGGTCTTTGAGATGTTGGCGGATTATTACAGCGCCAACCTGGGTGAGCAGCCGATAAAATTATGCACCCTGCCTTTGCCGGATATTTTTCTGGATAATGCGGCTGAAAGTTTTCTTGACAAGCGCCGCGAGTTCCGTAAATCAGGATCAGGCTTATCTGCTCTGGCGGCTATGCTGAATAAGGCTTCTCTGGAGGGCATCGCGGCGGGCGATGACGGGGAAAAAATTGAAGCCGCTTGGCGTGAAATGGCGGTTCCAATTAATGAAGCCGGCAACAGGGTGGCACTGAGTTTTTATTTATTCAAAGGGGTGGCGCTGCCGGAGATTTTTGCCAGAATTACCAGGGGGCAAGCTGATCAGGGAGATTTTCCGCCCCACGGTATTGTCGCTGTTTTGGGGTGATCGGGTGAGCCGGATAAAGGAAGCTGATGAAATATGGCGGAGAGGGAGAGATTCGAACTCTCGGTGGAGTTTAACCCCCACACTCGCTTAGCAGGCGAGCACCATCGGCCTCTCGGTCACCTCTCCGCAATAATCACTAATGGCGGAGGAAGTAGGATTCGAACCCACGGTACTTTCGTACAACGGTTTTCAAGACCGCCGCCTTCAACCACTCGGCCATTCCTCCACTTTGTTCAGCGCATTCTATTAACATTTCAGCCAATTCATGTCAACAAGCAGAATAAATTCAGCCTGAAAAATAAATCAGCCGATGATCGTTAGTACCTCGCTTAATTTACGCACGCCATCGATACGCATACCGGGGATCCCGTTTTTCGGGACATTGGCTTGGGGGATAATGGCCCGCTTAAAACCATGTTTAAGAGCCTCCCGTAAACGATCATGGCCAATACCGGTCTGATTTCCCCAGCCAAACCGATTTCGCCGAAAATCACCAGATCATCGGCCAGGGGTTTGTCGTTGATGCTGGAGATAATGGCTAGCAGCAAAGGTAAATCCGCACCGGTCTCCATAACTTTGACGCCGCCGACCACATTGACAAAAACATCTTTGTTATAGCTGGCAATATTACCGTGCCGGTGCAATACGGCCAGCAGCATGGTCAGGCGGTTTGTTTCCAAGCCGACACTTAAGCGGCGTGGCTGGTCGGCGTAAGATGTATCCACCAGGGCCTGAATCTCCACCAGCAGCGGCCGGCTGCCCTCCCAGATGACCATAACCGCACTGCCGGCCATGGCCTCAGAGAAACGGGAAAGAAAGATTGCCGAGGGATTACTGATCTCTCGGAGTCCCGTTTCTGTCATGGCGAATACGCCCAACTCGTTGACTGCCCCATAACGATTTTTTATGGCCCGCATAATGCGAAAACGTGAATCATTGCCACCCTCAAAATAACATACCACATCAATGATATGTTCCA
Organism: Deltaproteobacteria bacterium; assembly: GCA_013151175.1. Taxonomy (GTDB): domain Bacteria; phylum Desulfobacterota; class Desulfobulbia; order Desulfobulbales; family VMSU01; genus JAADIV01. Next base: position 2,707 of record JAADIV010000094.1, read on the forward strand.
GAACCCTGGGGCCGGCCAGGCCGCCGGATTTGGTAACATGGCCCACCAGGAAAATCGCGATGCCGGTGCTTTTGGCGAAACGGGTTAAATAGGCCGCAGTCTCCCGCACCTGGTTGACACTGCCTGGCGCCGTGGCAAGATCCGCCAGGCGCATGGTCTGAATGGAATCAATAACCATTACCTGAGGCTTTTCCTGCATGGCGGCGGCGCAGATATTTTCCACCCGGGTGTCCGCCATGAGCAGGACATCCTTATCTGGCAGGCCAAGCCGCCTGGCCCGCATGGCAATCTGTTGTAAAGATTCCTCGCCGGTAACATAAATCGCCTTTACCTGCTGTTTGAAATTACAACAGACCTGCAGCAGGGCCGTACTTTTGCCAACGCCTGGGTCGCCGCCCACCAGAACGACTGAACCGGGCACCAAGCCACCACCCAATACCCGGTCAAACTCCTTGAGACCGGTTGACAGCCTCTGGGCATGGTCAACCTCAACCTCGGCCATATGTTTGATTTCCGCCATTACCCCGGCGTAACCGCTTGCTTCTCCGCCGGAGACAAAATTGTTGACAGCCTCCTCAATGCTGTTCCACTCCCGGCACTCAGGACAACGGCCGGCCCATTTACCAAAGGAGGCACCGCAATTTGTGCAGTTATATACTTTATGTGGTTTTGCCATAACGAAAAATCAGACCAGTTCCGCTAATATTTGATTGGCCACCGGCAGTGCCCTGGCCGTTAATTTTAATGATTTATTGTCCATATTAATCATGCCCTGATCGATGAATAATTGCAAACGCGCCCCGTAATAATCCTGGGGATTTATGCCGTAACGCGCGCGCAACCTAGCCAGAGAAACCCCATCCAACATCCGCAGCCCCATAATAACCGATTCCCGGAAGGAGGCCTCGTTAGTAAGGTTCTCGCTATCCGTGTAGCTGTCACGCCCCGCCATTGCCATCTTGGTGTACAGGGCTGGATCATTGGTATTGGTAAGGCGCAAGCCGGAAAAACATGATACCGCGCCTGCGCCCAACCCCAGATAAGAGCCATTGCGCCAATAGTTCAGATTATGGCGGCAAAAAAAGCCCTCCTTAGCGAAACTGGAAATTTCATAACGGATATAGCCATGTTTTGCCAGAAAAGGGTAGGCAAAATCTGTCATCGCCATAATTTGCTCTTCGTTGGGCAGGTTTAGCAGTCCCTGGCTATATGCCCTGGCGAAGGGAGTGCCTTTCTCAATACTCAACTCGTAAAGTGACAGATGTTCAGGTTCCAGGGCTACGCCGGTTTTAATAGTCTGCTGCCAATTTGTCAGTGTTTGCCCTGGAAGTCCGTACATGAAATCCAGATTGATATTATTAAATCCGGCCCGCCGAGCCGCAGAAAATGCCTTGAGGGCATCCCGGTCTGAATGGCTGCGGCCCAGGAGGCCCAACAGACGGTTGGCAAATGTCTGGACGCCGATACTTAGACGATTAATCCCGGCGGCCCGGCATTGCCGTAACTTGGCAAACGAAATAGTGTTGGGATTGCTCTCAATGGTTATTTCCGGCCGTTCTGTAAACTTGAAATTAGCGAAACAGGCTCGCAGCAGCAGGGCCAGAGCATTGCCGTCATAGATGGTTGGGGTGCCGCCACCGATAAATATTGTCGCAAACCGCCATGTTTGTAGTCCGGAGTCCCCGGCCAGATCATGAATCCGCTGAATGAGGGCCTGGAGATAATCCGGGTTTCCGGCGTTGCGGGGATAAGATATAAACGAACAATATTGGCATTTAGTCCGGCAGTAGGGAATATGAATATAGAGTCCCGGCTGTTCCCGCTCATGCAAGGCCGGGATTATTAGCGGCGCGTTTTCCATATATTGGCGCATTCCTCGCTGATGTCGGTCATAAGGCCATTATCGGCAAAGCTGTACGGCGCGGCGGTACCCGCCACAATAAAGTGATCCAATAATTTTATATCCACCAGGGACAGCGCCAGAAACAGGCTGCGGGTCAGGTGCCGGTCGGCGGCGGAGGGGGCCGGGTTACCGGAAGGGTGGTTATGAGCGATAATCACGGCGGCGGCATGGTGTTCCAGGGCCATTTTGAGCAATTCGCGGGGATAGACCGTGTTGCGGGTCAGGGTTCCCTCTGCCGCCACTTCCGTGGCAATAATAGCATGACTGGCGTCTAAAAAAATAACTGTTAGAATCTCACGTCGTAAATCACGCATAGCATGCAGCAGATAATCAGCCACCTCGCGGGACGAATGGAGATAATTTTTATTGATAAGGCGTTGTTGCAGATAACGCCGGGCCACACCCTGAATAAAGTGGATGGCGAAGGCATTTTTGGGGCCAACACCTTTGACCTGCTGTAACTCGTCTGGTGGTTTCTCCAGAACTTCTGCCAGGCTGGTAAATTTTTTCAGCAGGGCGCGGGCCGGCTCTTTGCAATCTTTCTGGGGAGTGCCAAAGGTGAGGAGTAGTTCCAATACCTCGTTATCACTAAAAGAATCCATTCCCTGGCGAATAAACTTATCCCGTAGGCGCTGCCGGTGGCCGGCCCCTTTCTTCTGCCATTCTTCCCTATGCATGGGAGTGGTCTATTTAAACTCATTCATAAATAACTCATTGGCCATTTTGGGGTTGGCGCGGCCCTTGGTCTGCTTCATTAACTGCCCGACAAAAAATCCCATAACCTTGGTTTTGCCGGCCTTAAACTGTTCAACTTGAGTGGGATTAGCGGCGACAATTTCCTTGACAATCTTAACCAAATCTCCCTCATCACTCATTTGGATTAAGTTTTTTTCCTTGACGATAAGCTCGGCGTCATGGCCCGTTTCCAACATCTCGGCAAACACCGTCTTGGCAATTTTGCCGCTTATCGTCTCCTTGTCAATCATGGTGAGGAGGGCGGCCAACTGTTGGGGACTGACCTTACAGGTGGATATATCGGCGGCATCACCGCCCTTGAATTCCCGCAGCAGTTCCGTCATCATCCAATTGCTGAGTTTTTTGGCATTGGTATAATTTGTAAGGGCGGCCTCAAAATAATCGGCCAGTTCCCGAGAGGAGGTGATGATCTCGGCGTCATAATTTGGCAGGCCCAGGTCAGTCATCAGGCGTTTTTGCCGTTCATCCGGCAGTTCCGGCAGGGAGGCCCGCATCCCGGCGAGCCAATCATCATCAATTACCACCGGCACCAAATCAGGGTCAGGGAAATAACGGTAGTCATGGGCCTCCTCCTTGCCACGCATGGAGTGGCTGACATTGTGGTCGGCATCCCACAACAGGGTTTCCTGTACCACCTGACCGCCGTCCAGCAAGAGATCGCGCTGCCGTCTTTCCTCATACTCCAGGGCCTGTTGGACATGGCGAAATGAATTCATATTTTTCAATTCGGTACGGGTGCCAAGTGCCTGTTGACCTTTGGGGCGCAGGGAGATATTGGCATCGCAGCGGAAACTGCCCTCCTGCATATTGCCGTCACAGATATCGAGATAGCGGACAATGGCGTGCAATTTCTTTAGATAGGCCACGGCCTCCTCCGGCGAGCGGATATCCGGTTCACTAACAATCTCAATCAGCGGCACCGCCGCCCGGTTTAAATCCACATAGCTTGCGGGAGCTGCCTCATCATGCACTAGCTTGCCGGCATCTTCCTCCATGTGAATTCTAGTCAGGCCAATGCGGCGGCTTTTGCCGCCCACGGCAATATCCACCCAGCCATGTTCGGCAATGGGCAGATCAAACTGGGAAATCTGGTAGCCCTTGGGCAGGTCGGGATAAAAATAATTTTTGCGGGCAAACTCATTGCGCCGGTTAATTTGACAATTGGTGGCGCAAGCCATCTTCAGGGCAAAGTCAACTACCTTCTTGTTGAGTACCGGCAGCACCCCGGGCATACCGAGACAGACCGGGCAGACATGGGTGTTGGGCGCGGCCCCGAAGGTAGTGGGGCAGCCGCAAAAAATCTTGGTTTTAGTCTTAAGCTGGGCATGAACCTCAAGCCCGATGACGGTTTCAAATTCCATATTTCCCTCTTCCTTTAGCTGTAACTATTCAGTGAAATGCCCGTAATTAGCAATAACCACTGAATGTAACTGCTCAGATGCGCCCAAGATGTGGTTGATAACGTCGTTCAGCTATACATCAGTATGCTGGACGGCATTATCAACCGCAGATTGGGTGCAGCTGAATAGTTACCTTTAGCTGTCATTGATCCATGCTCGTATCCTATCCAATTCTGCGCCCCAGGATTCCGACAGTCTGACCGTAAGGTAGAGACGGAATAATTCATCAACCAGATGCAGAATCTCCTCATACATGCCAATCTTCTCAAGAATACGCCCCTCTACAGCTTCAGGATCATCTGATTCCTCACCGTCGCTCATGGTTTTTGGGACTTTCACGCTTTTAAACTCAAAGCGGCTGGCCTTAACAGTAAGGTTCCATTCATACTCGCCACGGGCCAAAAGGATCCTGGCCTGTTCCAGCTTTTTGCCCATACGCAACCCGGTTCTTGCCTCTCGCAGCTCGGCCTGCAAGCCCTGGCAGATTACCTTTTCAAAGGAATCGCCATCGCCATATTCCAATATAATATGCTTTTCAAAGGCCACCGTCAGATCGCCGATACCTGGCAATTCCACGGCGCCGCCCCGTTCCTCGCTTTTATACCAGAGCCAGGTCAAAAATTCCTGACCCAAAAAATATTTTTCGGCGATTATATCGACTAAATCCATTTTTCTCCGTCCTTAAACAAAAATTGAGGCCGTCATATCGGCCAACTGGTCTTCCTTGGCGGCAGGCAATAGATGCGCCGCTGTCAGGTAGGGCACCTGCAGGACAAGAAAGAGGCCAAAGGTCTCCTTGAAAAATTCCTCCAGAGCGGCTTGGGCCTTGGCGTTGGTGGAAAAAAATAGCACCGTATTATCCGACAGATTCCAGCATAAATCATAAACTGCCGGCACAGGCACCGCTTTTTTCATCAGCATCAACTGCATATTTTCCTTAATTTCCAGGCGCTGTCCCCGGCCTAATTTGGGGATCTGCCGCTCCTTTTTAAGGCGTTCCTCTTCCTTTAAGCAAAACTTTTTCAGCACTGCCGCAGAGACCTTTCTTTCGTCAAGCCGCATGCTCAAGGCGATATAATCACCGGCGGCATAGGACGCGTAGGCAAATTCCGCATCAAACATATTGAGCACCGATACCCAACCGATGGAATATTCATCGTAGGTGTCATCTATATCCCGGAAGGCGTTCCTGGATATACGTTCAGCGACAAAATCCCAGAAATTGGCCGGCATATCCCCTGTCACCGCATAACGCACAAAGGTTGCAGAATTTGATAAAAGTCCCATTTGTTTTCCCCCTGACCCAGATAAACTGGGAATAAAACTTTTGCGCTAAATTTTACCTGCCGCATAAGTCAAAAAATAGTCTCTGACTGTTATCATAAAAAACACTTCGCATGGTACTATAAATTGTAGCCATATCAAGCCCTAATCATGAGCGGCAGGATTTTATTTTTGCCCGGCTCTCATGAGACTAGCGGCCGTATTGGCAGCGGTCGCGTATGTTTGATAAGGAAATATTGGCAAGCCGCAGGGTAAACAAATCCTTGACATAAAAAAACGAATATTGTATCTAGGTTCAGCTTGCAAGGCGGGTCGTTAACTCAGTAGGTAGAGTATCTGCCTTTTAAGCAGAGAGTCGCGCGTTCGAGCCGCGCACGACCCACCACAATGTCCCTATCGTCTAGTCAGGTCCAGGACACCGGCCTTTCACGCCGACAACACGAGTTCGAATCTCGTTGGGGACGCCATTGAACATAAAAGGGGAAATCAGTTGCTGCTAACTGGTTTCCCCTTTTTTTGTTTCTCCAACCGCCCTGGCTAATTTCCGCCAATACATTGTGGTATAGGATAGACACGTATCGATGCGTAATAGCGGTTCAATTTTTTTAGTTGACAATTTTTTTTAAAAGAAGTAGCGGTACTATACATATGGTTTATCTGATCGGGTACACCATATACAAGGGAGAGAGTCCTTTTCTCCCCGTTTGTCATCTTGAAACAGCAGACCTTTGCGGGCTCCATGGTTGGCATTTATTGGGGGGGGGAATAACTTGTCTTTCGCGATTGACTCATCCTAGGAATCAAACTGGCTATTCATCATCTATTTATCAATAGGCTAAAGAGGCTAATTTAAAAGGAGGGAATAGAGATGGCAGATGGTGCGGAACGTATTAAGAGTGTTGGCTGGAAGGAGATGTACCTCAAAGAGGACTGGTGGGCTATCTGGCTAGGTGTAGGGCTGATTATTGTCGCCTATCTGTTTTTTCTCAATGGCAGCAGCATAAAATGGATTGCCGTGCATCCGGCAAGGTGGCATAATTTTAGCCAGCTAGGGGCGGATTTCGGCCAACATATCGGCCAATATATCGCCCAATTTATTATGTGGACGATTGTCTTCTGTATCAGTCTCAAGATCATGGGCCAGAATTTAAAGGAGTTTATTCCCTCTTTTTTATTCGTTTATGTATGCTCCATTATCATCTTTATGGTTGGCGCCTGGGATCAGGCTCATCATTACAACCTGGAGCCGCCGCTGCTGGCTCTCCTGCTGGGGATGATTATTGCCAATCTGGGTCGTTTGCCCAAATGGATGGACGCCGGTTTCCGGGTTGAATATTATATCAAGACCGGTATCGTGCTGTTGGGAGCCACTTTGCCCCTTACCCTTATCGTCTGGGCCGGGCCGATAGCGATCATGCAGGCCTCTATTGTGGCCATTACCACCTTTTTAGTGATCTTTTTTGTGGGCCGTAAGCTGGGTCTCGATCGGCGGCTCTGCGCCACTCTGGGCGCTGGGGGGGCGGTTTGCGGCGTTTCTGGCGCCATTGCCATTGCCGGCGCGGTTGGCGCCAAGAAGGAACACGCTCCCATCGCCATTACCATGGTTATTCTCTGGGCAATTGTCATGATCTTCTTTCTGCCCCTTATGTCAAAGTATCTGCACCTCAATACCGGAGTAGCCGGTGCCTGGATAGGCACCTCTGAATTTGCCGATGCCGCCGGTTTCGCGGCCGCTCAGTCTTATGGCAATATGGCCGGGCATGTGCAGGGAATTCCCGGATCGCCCGATGCCGCCGTTTGGGGATTTACCCTGATGAAGGTTGTGGGTCGTGATATCTGGATTGGTATCTGGGCCTTTATTATGGCGATTATTTCCACCACCTGGTGGGATCGTAAAACCGGCACCAAGCCGGATCCAAAAGAGATCTGGTGGCGCTTTCCCAAATTTGTCCTGGGCTTTTTCCTGGCCTGTCTGATAATGACGCTTATATCTAGCAACTATAGCCTGGCAGATTATAATAAGGTGCTAAAGCCCCTGTTGGTTGGCCCTATTAAGGCATTGCGGACGTGGGCCTTTATCTTTTGCTTCTTCAGTATAGGTCTTACTACCCGTTTCCGCGAGCTAGCCTCAGCCGGCGCCAAGCCCTTCTGGGCCTTTACTAGCGGTGTTGTGGTTAATGTCGCCCTGGGATTTATTTTGTCAACTATTGTTTTCGCGCATTACTGGCAGAACCTTGTTCATTGATCGTAATATTTTTTACATAGACAAGCCCCGCGTTAAAGGCGTTTAACTTTAACGCGGGGTGTCTTCGGCGCTGCGCTGCTGCTGAATAGTTAAGGAGTATTTAAGTATGCGAAAAACATCACGCGAGAATATTTGTCTGAAATGTCTGAATTTTCGTAATAATCCGGTCTATCTGGAAGCGGCTTTCAAGGGCTGGACAGCCCTGGGTTCGGCTTATGGCTCAACCCGTAAGGATGACGGCATTTGTCTGGAAAATGATGTTTACCTCTCAGCCTATGATTGGTGCGATCATTTCAGCCGGGCGGCTAGTTGACAGGGAACTTGATTGTCAAGTCGTGTTAAGCCGCATTTCGTAAACAATCAACAAACCACACTCTGGGCGATGGCCGCCCGCTGAGGTGTAAGCGTTTCAGTCTGTATTCAGTATGGAGTTCAACGCCCTGGCAAGATCGTCCATGGCAAACGGCTTGACCAGAGAGGCGGCGAAGCCGTAGGCCTTGGGATTGGCCAGGATCGGATCATTGCCGTAGCCGCTGGCCACCAGTACCTTGGCATCCGGCCGGCAGTGTAAAATTTGGCGGACGGCCTCCTTGCCGCCCATGCCGCCGGCGATGGTCAGATCCATGACCACGGCCCGGAAAGGCTTGTCCGCTTGGGCTGCGGCCTGGTATTGGGCTACCGCTTCCTGACCGGTGCTAGCTAGCACCGTTTTATATCCCAGAATATGCAACATCTGACCGGTGGTTTTCCTTATCATCTCCTCATCATCCATAAGTAAAATTGTGCCTTTGCCATAGGAGGTTATGGCGTGGTTTTCATAAGAGGGGATAATGGCCGATTTATCAGTGGCGGGCAGATAGAAGGAAAATTTTGTTCCCCTGCCAAGCTTTGAGGCTACAGCTATATAGCCGTCGTGCTTATGGATTATGGAATGAACGATGGCTAGGCCCAGGCCGTTGCCTGACTTTTTGGTGGTAAAATAAGGATCAAATATATGGTCGAGGCGGGACAGTGGGATACCACTCCCCTCATCCTCTATTGTAACCTGGAGGTAATCGCCATTCTTTAACGGCAGGGTGTCTTTGGTTGTCTTGTGATGGTCACGGCATGTAATCGTGATAGTGCCGCCCTCGGGCATGGCCTGCTTGGCATTAATGACCAGATTCTGGATTACCTGGCTGATCTGACCGGAATCGACATCCGCCAGATTGATACCATCGGCCAATTGATAATCACAGCCAATATTGCTGCCTCGCATGATAAAATCTGTGGTTCCCTTGATAATCTCAACCAGTGATGCCGCCGCCTTCACCGGCGCGCCGCCCTTGGAGAAGGTGAGAAGCTGCTGCACCAGGACAGCGGCCCGGCGGGAGGCATTGTCTGCCTCTTCCAGCAGCTGCATCGCCTTTTGATCATCTTTGACGATATATTCCGCCAGATTGATATTTCCCAAAATGGCGGTGAGGATATTGTTAAAGTCATGGGCAATACCGCCCGCCAGTACCCCAAGGGACTCAAGCTGCCGCTTGCGGCGCAACTCCTCTTCCATCTTGGAGGCCTTGGTGATATCCCGGAAGACCAAAACCACGCCGATGATCTCGCTGTTACGGTTGCGGATTGGGGCACCGCTGTCGGCGATGATACGTTCACTGCCGTCCCTGGCTACCAGGGCGGTATGATTGGCAAGACCGACAATTATGCCGCGCTGTAAAACCTTTTCCACCGGATTGTCACATAAATCCCGGGTCTTTTCGTTGATTATGTGAAAGACCTCCGTCAATGGCCGGCCCTGGGCCTCGTCCTGCCGCCAGCCGGTGAGATTTTCCGCTACCTTGTTCAACATACTGATGCGGCCGTGGGCATCGGTGGATATGACGCCGTCACCGATGGAGCGCAGGGTGACCAGCAGCCGCTCTTTTTCTGCCGCCAGAGCCAGTTCCGCCTCACGCTGTTTGGTTATATCCAGCATATTGCCTTCCAAAAAGCTGCCGTCTTTACCGTGAACCAGACGGGATGAGGTTTGGCCCCATATATATTGGCCGTCCCGCCGCCGCAATTTGATGATAAAATCGTTTACCGGCCCGTTTTGCAGGCGCTCCAACAGAACACGGCGCCGTTCCGGTTCAGCATATAGCTGTTGGCCCACATCTGAAACCTTGGTTTTTAATTCGGCGGGCGAAGTGTATCCTAGCATCTTGGCCGTGGCCGGGTTGCAGTCAATGACTTGACCGGAGAGGCTGATTTGATAAATAGCGCTGGCCGAGTGGTTAAAAATATTGCGGTAACGGGTCTCAGCGTTATGCAGTTCTTTGACCTTGGCCTCTACCATTTCCTCCAAATCGGCCTGATAGGCGGCGATGGTTTCCCGGTAACGGTAACGCTGGATGGTACTGGCCAGGATATGGGCGGCACCGGAGAGAAAATCCAGCTGCTCGCCGCTTA